>CAYXQV010000046.1:0-13947 GCA_964467505.1 uncultured Hyphomonadaceae bacterium
TCGCCGACCTCCTTGATCGAGGCGGTGATGAAACCGACCTCGCCGGGGCCAAGCTGATCACAATCGGTCGGCTTGGGGCTGAAAACGCCGACCTTGTCGATATCATACGTCACCCCGGTGCGCATCATGCGGATGCGCTGCTTTTTCCTGAGCACCCCGTCAATGACCCGCACGATGACGACGACGCCGAGATAGGGGTCGTAATAGGCATCCACCAGCGAAGCTTTCAGCGGCTTGTCGACCTCGCCCTCGGGCGGCGCGGGAAGACGCTTCACGATCGCTTCGAGCACACTTTCAATGCCAAGGCCCGTCTTGGCGGAGATTTCCAGCGCATCGGACGCGTCCAGCCCGATAATGTCCTCGATCTGCTCCTTGACGCGATCGATATCGGCTGCCGGCAGGTCGATCTTGTTGAGCACCGGAACGATTTCATGGTCCTGGTCGATCGCCTGGTAGACATTGGCCAGCGTCTGGGCTTCCACGCCCTGGCTGGCATCGACAACCAGCAGCGAGCCTTCGCATGCGGCCAGGCAGCGCGAGACCTCATAGGAAAAGTCCACATGGCCCGGCGTGTCCATCAGGTTGAGGACATAGGCCTCGCCATCGGCGGCGGTGTAATTGAGCCGCACCGTCTGCGCCTTGATGGTGATGCCGCGCTCCTGCTCGATATCCATGCTGTCGAGCACCTGTTCGCGCATCTCGCGCGCGGTCAGCCCGCCGGTCAGCTGGATCAGCCTGTCGGCAAGGGTCGATTTGCCATGATCGATATGGGCGATGATAGAAAAGTTGCGGATTTTGTCGCGCGATGTCATCCCAGCGATATAGACGGGGTTCAGGACGGCGCAAAGCGCCAAGATGCGTAAAACGGAACAAAAGCGGAGCCCCTGACAATGCGCCTTTTTCTCCTGCCTGCCCTTCTTGCACTGCCCTTTCTGGCCAGCGCCTGCGGCAATGGCGATCGTGAACGCACCCTGGCCGACCGCTCGGTGCCGACACTGACCGGCGAGCCGCCACTCGTCATCGCCCATCGCGGCGCGTCCGGGCTTTATCCCGAGCACACGCTTGCCGCTTATGAAGCGGCGATCGACATGGGCGCCGACTTCATCGAGCCGGACCTTGTGATGACAAGGGATGGCGTCCTTGTCGCGCGCCATGATCGCTATCTGTCGACCACGACCGATGTCGCCGAACATGCGCAATTCGCCGCGCGCAAGACCGTCAAACCGGTCGGCGACAGCGAGCGCGAGGACTGGTTTGTCGAGGATTTCACCCTTTCGGAGCTGAAATCACTGCGCACCCGCCAGCCACGCGCCGGCCGGCCCGGCGATCATGACGGCACCTATCCCATCGCGACCCTGACCGAGATCCTGGGGCTGGTCGCGATCACCAACCAGGCTGGACAGACGGTCGGCATCTATCCCGAACTCAAGTCGCCATCCTATTACAAGGTTCAGGGAATGGATCCGAAGGGCGCTCTGGTCGAGGCGCTGGAGGCTGCTGACCTGACCACCATCGGCGCGCCGGTCTTTATCCAGAGCTTCGAGCCGTGGGTGCTGCGCGAACTGGATGAAGAGACCGACTGGCCACTCGTCCAGCTTCTGCCGGCGACCACGGGCGAAGCCCTGACGCCAAATTCCATCGCCGAGTATGCCGATGGCATCGGCCCATGGAAACAGGTGCTGATAGGCTTTGAGGGCGGCGCCGAAGCCTATATCGCGCTGGCGCATGGCAGCGGCCTTGTCGTGCATCCCTACACGTTCCGCGATGATGATGTCGGCCCGGGCTTTGCCACCATAGAGGAAGAGCTGCGCGCCTATTTCGATCTCGGCGTCGATGGTGTGTTCACCGACTTTCCCGACACGGCGCTGCGCGTGCGCGCGGCCGGCGAGTAAACATCAGGGCGGTATGCCGATCAGAGGTCACGTCATGCGCGACACCCATCGCACGCAGGATGCACCCGGCAACTGGTATCTTGCTGTAACCTCGGCGGAGCTGAAGCCGGCCCGCCAGCTGCGCCGCATGATCCTTGGCGAGCCGGTGATGCTGGCGCGCACAGCAGCCGGAGTCGCTTTTGCGCTGCGCGATGTCTGCCCGCACCGGCTGGTGCCGCTATCGGCAGGCCGCCAGGTCGACACGGAAGGCGAGGCGACGATCGAATGCCCCTATCATGGCTGGCGGTTCGGAGCCGACGGCGTCTGCCGGCTGTTGCCAAGCCTGACCGATGACACACCCCATGAGGCGTCAAGGGTACGCGTGCGCCGCTATGGCATGCACGAGGCCGGTGGCGCGGTCTTCGTACATTTCGCCGATGACCCGCGCGAGACCGGCGCACCTCGCCTTGCACCGCCAGATTTCGGGCCCCTGCCGTCCAGGCCGAAATTCACGCGCACCCGCACATGTGAACACCCTGCGCAGGCGCTCGCGGAATGGCTCGCGGACACGGGGCGCGAAACTCTCGTGCAATCGGCCCGGTCTCCTGCGCGCCATGTGTTTGCTGGCGACACGGCCGTGAGCGAAGTGACCTTCCAGCCGCCGGGTTTTCGTCTGGAACGCGCGCGCAACGGCCGCGCACGCCTGTCGGTCCTGACCTGCCTGACCCCCGAAACCGCGACACGCACGCGCCTCACCCAGCTGACCGGTTGGACCGGCGCACCATGGCTCAACCTTGCCGTCCCGGCTGTGAAAACGGCCTTTGACAAGTCTCTCGACGAGGCACTCGCCTCGTTCGGCGAGGCTAGCCGTTCATCTCCTGATACTTGATATAGGCCGGGCCGAGCACGACCAGGAACAGGACCGGCAGGAAGAAGACGATCATCGGCACGGTCAGCTTGGCAGGAAGCGCAGCGGCCTTCTTTTCGGCTTCGGACATGCGCATGTCGCGATTTTCCTTGGCCATCGTGCGCAGCGCATCGCCCAGCGGGGTGCCGTAGCGCTCACCCTGCACAAGCGCCATGCAGACCGATTTCACCCCTTCATGACCCGTACGCCTGGCAAGATTCTCATAGGCCTGTCGGCGTTCGGGCAGGTAGGACAACTCGGCCGTGGTCAGCGTCAGTTCCTCGGCCAGTTCCGCTGAAGCCGATCCGATCTCGGCGCCGACCTTGGCAAAGGCCATCTCGATCGACATGCCCGACTCCACGCAGATCAGCATCATGTCGAGCGAATCGGGAAAGGCCCGCATGATCGACTCCTGCCGCTTGGCCTTGATCTGTTCGACATAAAGGTTGGGAGCATAAAAACCCGCCGCCGCCCCGAACAGGATCGAGCCGTATTTCATGGTCGGCTGGAAATCATGGTCATTGACAAAAAAGATATAGAAGAAGGCAAGCACCGCGCCGATAAAGGGCAGGGTGAAGCGGCAGAAATAGAAGGTGGATATCGGCCCCGGCCCACGCATGCCCGCCTGCGCCATCTTCATCTCGATCGTCGGGTCTTCAAGGAGGCGAACAAGGTCGAGCTTCTTGGTCACATCGCTCATCATACCCTTGGATTCGCGCCGGATCGAAGTCTTCTCCTCCAGTCGGGCACGCGATTGCCTGCGCAATTGCTCGCGCCGCTGGGTCACCGCCTTCAGCCGCGTCTCCAGCTTGTCGCCCTTCAGGACCGGCATGGTGATGGAGATCACGGTCGCAAACATCGCGAACGCCGCCAGGATCGAGGCGAGCGTCGGCAGGTTGATATAGGTTTCGGCGAACTGCTCGATATTCACTCTGCCTGTCTCCGCGCCTCAGATATCGAAATTGATCATGTTGCGCATCACCGTGATGCCGAGAAACATCAGGAAAGCGCCAAGCGCCAGGATCATGTGCCCCGTTGGCTTGATGAAAAGCTCCATCACATAGTCCGGGGTCGTCAGATAAACCATCAGGCCAACAGCGAAGGGGAGCGAAGCGATGATCATCGCGGAGGCTTTTGCTTCCGATGACAAGGCCTTGATCTTTTCCCGCATCATCTTGCGCGAGCGAATGATGGTCGACAGGTTGCTGAGCGCTTCCGACAGGTTGCCGCCCGTCTTCGACTGGATATTCAGCACAATGACGAAGAAATTGACCTCGGAAAGGGGCACACGGCGATAGAATTTCGCCAGCGCCTGCTCGACCGTGTTGCCCATTCTGAGATTGTCGGAGAGCGTGCGATATTCCCCGCCCAGCGGCTCGGGGCTTTCGCGCCCGATGATCTGAAGACACTCATTGAGCGGCAGGCCGGATTTCACGCCGCGAACGATGATATCGATCGCGTCGGAGAATTGCGCTCTCAGTTTGCCATGCCGGCGCTTGATCAGCATCCCCAGCAGCCAGCGCGGCAGGCCGATGCCGCCACCGAATGTGGCTGCAGCGATCACCAGGGGCCGCGAGCGCAACTCGATGCCGCTGATGGTCGCTCCGTCGGCGCCCGACAGAAATGCCAGCGCCCCGCAGCCGACCCCGAATATGATCGAAACGATCCAGAAACTCGTCACCGGCACGTCGAGCCCGGCCTGGGTAAGACGGGTGCCGATATCGCGCGGCATCAGCGACTGGCGCTTGCGCGCATTCTGGTCGCGCAGGTTCTGCAACATCTGCTGGGTCTGCCGGTTGCGCTGGGTCTGCTCCTCGCGCCGGGCCCGCCCGCGCGAACTCTTCTTCTGGGCCTGCATCTGCCGGGCCCGCTTTGCAGCATCGGAATTGGCATCACCGCCCGCGAATGCAAAGCCGATACCGGCGACGGCCAGGAAAGCGAGCCCCGCAAGGAGGATGAGCATCAGGTCCTGCTGGCTCATTGTCCGCCCTCCAGGGCGTCAAGCGCATCGGCAAGATCCCTTTCGAGATTGAAATAGGATGCCCGCTCCCAGAAACGCGGGCGGCCAATTCCCGTTCCACGATGACGCCCGGCGACCTTGCCGTCTTCATCCTCGCCATCCATCTCGAATTTCAGCACGTCCTGAAGAATGATCGTGTCGCCCTCAAGGCCCATCACCTCGGTCACGCAGATGATCTTGCGTGAGCCGTCCCGAAGCCGTGACGCCTGCACCACGACATCGATCGAGCCGACGATCATTTCACGGATCGTCTTTGCCGGCAGCGAGAAGCCGCCCATCGTGATCATGGATTCGACACGGCTGAGTGCTTCGCGCGGGCTGTTGGCGTGCAGGGTGCCCATGGAGCCATCATGGCCAGTGTTCATCGCCTGCAAGAGGTCAAAGGCTTCCGGGCCACGCACCTCGCCGACGATAATGCGCTCAGGACGCATCCGCAGACAGTTCTTGACCAGTTCGCGCATCGTGATCTCGCCCGAGCCTTCGATATTGGGAGGTCGCGTTTCCAGGCGCACCACATGGGGCTGCTGAAGTTGCAATTCAGCCGAATCCTCACAGGTGATCACGCGCTCACCCGGGTCGATGAAGCCGGTCAGGCAGTTGAGCAGGGTGGTCTTGCCCGAACCGGTGCCGCCCGAAATCAGCACATTGCAACGGCAATTGCCGATAATCCTGAGCACTTCGGCACCGGCTGGCGAAATCGAGCCGAAATTCACAAGGTCCTGGAGTCGCAGCTTGTCCTTCTTGAATTTCCGGATGGTCAGCGTGGGCCCGTCAATCGCCAGCGGCGGAGCAATCACATTGACACGAGAGCCATCAAGCAGGCGCGCATCGCAGATTGGCGAGCTTTCGTCCACACGGCGTCCGACCTGGCTGACAATCCGCTGACAGACATTCATCAGCTGCGCATTGTCACGAAACCGGATATTCGTGCGTTCGATCTTGCCGTTGACTTCGATATAGCAGGTGTCGGCACCGTTCACCATGATATCGGCAATGTCGTCGCGCGCCAGCAGCGGCTCGAGCGGACCATAGCCCAGGACATCATTGCAGATGTCATCGAGCAATTGTTCCTGCTCGGAAATCGACATCACCACATTCTTGATGGCGATGATTTCGACCACGATGTCGCGGATCTCCTCGCGGGCGCTCTCGGCATCGAGCTGGGCCAGCTGCGCCAGGTCGATCGTGTCGATCAGCGCATTGAAGACCGTCATCTTGGTCTGGTAATACTGCTCTGAACGCGCATCGACCTGCTTGACCTGCTCGGGCAGGGCATCCGAACCCGATTTGAGCACAACGGGCTTTTTCGGCGCATCGCCCGCAGCGGCCTCAGCTCTGGGCTGGGGTCTGGGCGCGGCGACCGGAGCAACGCGCGCTGCTGCAGCTGCACCTGCACTTTTCCTGCCAAATCCCATTTCCGCGCGTCCTTTCAAACGGCCCTCAGCGGCCGAGAAGCTTCTGGATCAGTGACTTGTCACGTTGCGTCACCGCCTGGCCTGTCAGCAGGGAGACAAGGTGATCGATCGCCTGCGATGATTTCGCCGCTGGGTCCGCCTCTGAAATCATCTGGCCATTGTTTGATGCGGTTCCGAACAGCTGCGGCTCGAAGGGCAGTATGATCGATGGTTCGACGCCCATTGCGTGCGCGAAATCCTTGACCGGAATTTCGGGACGTTTCGGCACGCCAGCCATGTTGAGCACCAGCTTCGGCGCTTCGTCATTGGGCCGCTTTGAAGTCAGGTGGTCGATGATGTTCTTGCCATTGCGAAGCGAGGCGAGGTCTGGCTGGCAGACCATGATCACTTCATCGGAACCGACCAGTGTCTCGGTCACCCAGGACGACCAGATATGCGGCAGGTCGAGCACCATCCACGGCACGTTGCGGCGCACCGTCTCGATGACTTTCGCATAGGCTTCAGGACCGAACTCCGGAAGCTCGTCGCTGACAATGGCCGGCGCGGTGAACAGCGAAAGGCGCTCGGTGGCCTTGGCCAGCAGGCGCTCGATCACGCTGTCATCTGCGCGCTCGGGATCGAGCAACGCATCAATGACCGTCTGCTGGTTGTCATGATTGAAATCGAGCGCCGTCGTGCCGAAGGAAATGTCGAGATCAACAAGGGTTGCATTGAAGCCCGCATTCTCGGCCAGCGCCCAGGCGAGGTTGTGCGCGATGGTCGAGGCGCCGACCCCACCCTTCGCACCGATGACGGAAACCGACTTGCCGACGAACGGCGCCTGCGGGTCGGTAAACAGGTCCGAGATCGACCGGATGATCTGCAGCGGCCTGAACGGCGGGACGACATATTCGCTGACCCCGCGCGCCATGAGCTGGCGATAAAGCATGATGTCATTGGTCTCACCGATGACCATGACCTCAACGCCCTCATCGCAATGCTCGGCGAGCCTGTCGATCTGGACGACCATCTCAGGCGCAGGCGCGTGAGACTCGACAATCAGCAGGTTCGGGGTCGAATTTTCACCAAGGTATTTGATGGCGGACTCAAGGCCGCCTTCCACGATCTCCATATTGGCGCGGCCAAGTCGCCGGTCATCGCGCACGGTCCCCAAGAGCTCCACCGTATCGCGCTGTTCGACAAATGCCATGATGGAAATTGCCGGGATTGGCCGGTCACCGCCCGGCGTCCTGACATCGCCAAGAACCTCGCTGTCGAAGGTCACATCCTTTTGCGGGGCCGGCGCAGCCAGCGGCGAGAGGATGTCCTCCATGGCCTCATCAACAAAGGGCCCGGCCTCGACCGGCTCCTCGCCATAAGCACGCTCGAGTTCCTCCTCGATATCGAAGTCAGGTTCACGATCGAACAATGCGCTTTCCTTGACCATCTTTGGTGTACTCCAAACCCATGAGGCGCCGGCGATCAGCCGCCGACCTGCGAAATCGAAACATTCTCTTCGCCCGCGGCCGCCGAGGTGTTCTCACCCTGTCGGTAGGCTTCCATGATTACCGAAACGCGGCGCGGATCGCGCGGATCCAGTTCACGATTGGCCAGCAGGTCGCCGGGATCGGCAATCATCGCGGCCAGGTTGAAGCGCACGCTGCAGCCGAAATTTCCCAGCTCGTTATTGCTGGAAATATTGCCGAGGTCATAAGCTGCGATGGACTGGCAATCGGGCGCAACAGCTTCATAGACCTCGAATGTCATCACGATGGGGGCATTGCGCCCGTGCGCATCATAGACGCTCCCCGCGATCGCCTCCCATGCCACGCCCTTTTCCCAGGCCAGCTCGCGGGCCACCTTAACCGCTTCGACGGCGAGCTGCGGATTGGCGCCGTTTTCGGGCATGACCATCTGCAGAGGACCATGGCCGCGGTCGCGATAGGCCGCAACAAACCGCTCAAGTCGGCGAATGTCGGCACGCTTGAGCGTCGGATATTCGGGATCGGGATAGACTTCGAGAACCTCGCTCGCACCCCGTACGCCGATTTCGTGGATATCGAGCGGTGTGCCGTTCAGGCGAACCGGTTCGCCGGGGCCTGCGGCGCCCTGACAGGCGGCGGGAATGGTCGCGGCAAGCGCAAGGGCAAGCATCTGTGTGGGAAAACGGGTCATCGCCTTCATCCTCATTCCTCGATAAATCCAACGGGCGCGCGGTAATTTCCTGCGTCCAGCGACTGTTCACCCTTGCCGTAGAGACGGTTGAGCTTGCCGAAGACCAGGGTCTGCAGATCGCCGGCATTTGCGAAACCGTCTGCCGGCGTGCGCAGCTTCTTCTTGGAGGTCGGATCGACCAGATAGGGCGTGATGATCACCACAAGTTCGCTTTCGTCATTGGCGAAATCGCGCGACTGGAAAAGCGATCCGATGACCGGCACATGCTTGAGACCGGGCACCTTGTCGAGTTCCTGGCGCGTGCGCGACTGGATCAGCCCGGCCAGCATCATCGACTGGCCCGAAGGCAGTTCCACAGTCGACTCCACACGGCGAACCGAAAGCCCCGGCACGTCGCCGAACGAGCCCTGCGCGGTCAGTTCGGACACTTCGGTCGACACTTTCAGGGAAATGCGATCTTCGGAGAGAACAACCGGCGTGAAGCCAAGGCCGACCCCGAACTGCTTGAACTCGATCCCGACACGGCCGAACTCGTCGGGCGGCGTGGGCACGGGAAACTCACCGCCGGCCAGGAAATTGGCCGACTCGCCGGACACAGCTGTAATGTTAGGCTCGGCCAGCGTTCGCGCGACGCCGATGCGCTCAAGCGCGTTGACCGCGATGCTTGCCTCCGACTGGAGATCGTCGCCGACAAAGTTGGTGTAGCCCAGCCCACCGCTGAATCCGGAGGCGGGTGCACTCGAGGAAAAGCCGAGATCCCCGTTATTGGCAAAGGGAAGGCCCGGCGCCAGCACCTGCTCACCCGTCGATACGGGCGGGTCGCCGGCGAAAAGCTCCTTGGGGACAAGGTTCGCAAGGTCACCGAAGCCGACATCGGCCGACGGATTGATCCCCAGCTGCTTGAGGAAGCTGCGCTGCATCTCCACGACGCGCACCTCCAGCAGGACCTGGTCCTTGGCCGCCACCGACAGCATGTTGACAATCTCCGCGTCCGCCCCGGCATACAATGACACCAGTTGCAGGGCCTGTTCGGAGGCCGAGACATTGGCGACCGCCCCGGTCAGGACCACCGAACCGTTGACCGCTTCGGCAAGCACCCGGCTTTCCGGCATGTGCCGGACCAGCAGGTCATTGAGACCGGAAAGATCATTTTCGACCGTCAGTTCGAGATTGAGGATCTCGCGCCCCTCATCATCATAGATGAAGGCATTGGTCTGGCCGAGCGCAACGCCGCGGAAAATGATGCGTTTGCGGGTCTGGACCATAGCGTCGGCAATGTCGGAATTGGTGATCACGACGTCTGCTGCGGCGCGCGGCAGCTCGATCACGGTCGACTTGTTCAGGCCAAGTGTCACCGATTTCGACACCGCGGACTCACCGGGCTGGGTAATCGACACGCCAATCATGTTCTGCGCGGCTGCGCCGGGAATGGCGCAGAGCCCAAGACAGAGAGCGGCCGAAGCAAGAAGTGACCTCCTGGCTGGCATGTTCAGCTCCCCTTCGGTGTCTCTATGGTGGGCACGCCGTCACGATAGACGGTCACCTGCTCTGCCTTGGAGGCGGCCGGCGCGGAACCTGAACCAGCGTCTGCAAAGGGCAGCACGTCGATCAGGAAATCGGTGCGTGCCATGGTCGGCCCGCCCGGCTGGGCATCACGAAGCGCGCGCAGGGCAAGCGACACCGTGCCAAGACGCTCAGCCATCACCATCAGCCGCGCCTGGCTGGGCTCGAGTTCGACCGTCGCCGTCGAGCCGATCGCAAACTGGTCGCCACTGTTGAAAAGCTGGTCGATGGCCAGCACGCGGACATTCTCCAGGATCGCGGTGGTTGCGGGCCGCGAATAGGTCTCCTTGCCGTCCTTGAGCTCGACATTATAGGTGACAAGGACATCGACGCGGTCATTGGGAAGAATGAAACCGCCCGACGCGCTGTCTGTGGAAATCTCCACGGAGACAGCGCGCATCCCCGGCGTGAGAAGCGCCGCCATGTATCCGGTGTCGCCCTTCTTGACGATTTTCTGTGGCAGCAGCGGCTCGCTCTCGTAGATTGGCGTGCGCACGACCGAATTGACCGCATCTTCCATCGCGGTCGGCGCAATGTCCTGTGTGAAATAATTTATACTCAGCTGGGCTTCGGGCCATTCGCGCCACTCGACATCGCCCGGCAGGATCAGCTCGCCCACACCCATGTCCCTGGTGACCACGAGGACCTGCGTCTTGGCCTCCTCGATAACCTGCGGCGCGGCAGACTGCGCTGTCTCGACGGGCGCGGGCGGTGCCGGCGGCTGCTGGGACATGTTGCGCACGAGCATGGCGGCGCCAGCAGCCGCAGCCGCTGCCACCAGGAGTATGATCAATCGCATCGGCGACATGTGGAAACCTTTCCTACTCGACGCAGTCAGCCGAAAGGCAACGGCGGAAGTTCATGAACCTTTTTTCGCACCCGACGGCTAAGGCAGGGTTAATTTTTCAGACCGTGACCGGGTTGAGCGCAGCAGCGATCCAGTCCACGCGCGGCGCCGCGAAAATGGCGCCTGCGGCGATTGCGATGGCATAGGGCACACCCTCACCGGCGACGAATGGTCGTCGCACGACAGCCGGAATGCGCTGTGGGCTGACCGAATTGCGCACGACCAGCAGGAAGACGGTGAGCATACCGCCGGCCACGGCCATCGCGGCGAGGAAAGGAAGCATCGCCGCCGGGCCGAGCCAGATGGCAACGGCCGGGATCATCTTTGCGTCGCCGCCCCCGATCACGCCGAAAGAGAAAAGAACAAAGCCGACGATCAGGCAGGCCGCGGCAATCGCCATGTGCAGCAGCGCCAGTTGGGGGCCCGGCCACGCCGCCAGGATCGCCGCAAGGCCAAACCCTGCAATCGCAATATTAAGCCGGTTGGGAATTGTCAGCGTCGTCAGGTCGCTCATCGCCGCCCAGAGGCAGAGGAGCAGACCGAAAACCAGGATTGCAGCAAGGACCATCAGGAAAACACCTCCTATTCACAGACGAATTTTTCACGAAAAACTAAAGGAAGGCTTGACAAATATTTTCCAGGCAAAAAGAAATGCCGCCGGCAAGAACCGGCGGCATTCCCCGGGCCCGGTCAGGGGCCCAATCCTTCAAGACCTATCGGTCTTACGCCATCTGGTCGGCGATGTCGTTGAAGGTGTCGGCAGCATTGTCGCCGAGCGAGGTGACGGCCGTGATGATCGCAACAGCGATCAGGGCAGCAATCAGACCATACTCGATGGCAGTGGCACCGGACTTATCGTTGAAGAAGCGAGCAAGCTTTTGCATTGGAAACTCCCATCATGCAGTTTGTCAAAGTCCCGAGTTTTCGGGTTTTCTTCCCGGAACACCGCCAGTTCTAGCCGATCAGTCTTGATTTGATGTAAAGCGTTCCACAAAATCCGTGAAAGCTTATAGGCATCCTGTTAACTCTTCGCATCAGCATTTCTCGCGCGCGCAATTACGAAATTTTACATGAAATCAATTCTGCCGCGGAAACCCCATTCCAAGCACTTCCTGTTATCAAGGGTTCTGAAACTTCCAGACCAGGGATGACCAGGAGCGATGGACCAGGAACGCGGTATCTTTGATGCCAAAAGACAACCAGGCCGGAGCCTGGCCCGCTGGCGATCGGACCGGCGCGGCGCTACCGCAGTTGAATTCGCCCTTGTCGCCTTTCCGTTTTTCGTGATGCTGATGGGCTTACTCGAAGTGGCCACGATCTTCATCGTTTCAACAATCCTCGAGCATGGTGCGACCGAAGCGGCCCGCAAGATCCGCACCGGGGAATTCCAGGCCGGAACGCCGACACTGGAAGCCTTCAAGACCGATATCTGTAACAACATGGCGAACCTGTTCGACTGCCAGAACAATATCTCCATCGATGTGCGCGGCGATTTTGCCAGCTTCGGCGACACGGTCGATCCCAGTCCGCTCGACAGTGATGGAAAGTTTGATGATTCCGCCTTTACCTTCGATTCCGGCGGGCGAAACAGCATCATTGTCGTGCGCGTCTTCTATCAGTGGCCCCTGTTCACGCCGGTGATCACCGCACCACTGGCGAACATGGAAAACAACCAGCGTCTCATCCAGTCCACGGTGGCATTCAAAAATGAACCCTTTTAAACGCCTTCCGCGATTTTCCCGCTTCCTGCGCAACCGCTCCGGCATGTCTGCGGTCGAGTTCGCGCTGATTGCCCCGGTGATGCTGCTTTTCTACTTTGGCACGGTCGAGGTTTCGATGATGCTGCTCGCCGACCGCAAGGTCACGAAGGCGGCTGGAACGCTTGGCGACCTGGCCGCGCGCGAGCCGAGCCTGACCACAGCCGATCTTGACGACATCTTCCAGGCCACCCGGCTGACCCTGCAGCCCTATGATTCGCTGAGCGCCCGGCTGCGCATCACCAGTATCATTCCCGACCCTGATGACGCGTCCAACATGATTGTCGACTGGAGCTATGCCAACGCCACTCACGGGGTCTCCAGCTGGACCGCCCACACAACCGGCGACACGATGAGTGTTCCTGCCGGACTGGTGCCCGCGAGTGGCTCGGTGATCTATGCCGAGGTAGAGTTCGACCACTCGGCAAGCCTGGGCTACCTGGTCAAGACATCCGGAACATTGCGTGATGATTTCTACCTGCGCCCGCGCCGGGTCGACAAGGTCGTGCTCAATTAGGCGCGCGCCCGCCGGCCATGAGTTCCGGCCCGCGCGGCAGGACTTCCAGATTGGCCTGATGGGTCACATCCAGGCGTCCTGCGCTCAGCCAGCCGCGCACCCGCACGCGGTGGCCCGTTTCCAGCGTGCACAGCGTCCCGGCGGACCTGCGAATGTCGAGCCGGATGGCACTGTTCAGAAGCGGCCTGCGGCAGGCCGTGTCGCCTTCACTTTCGCGCAGGGCATCCCCGATAAGGCCCTCGACCAGAACGAAACCGCGCGTCTCACGGGGCAGCTCTCGCGCCTCGGCAATCTGGTAGGCCTCCAGCGACCACAGCCCGCGTGCGGCGCTGCGCGCGTCGGCTTCCGCCTCGACCAGCGCGCCGGCAGCCAGCGCCGTATCGGGCCAGGTGCGCACGCGCGCGCCGCCCTGCAGCGCCATTTGCCGGTTGAGCCAGAGACGCGGACCGAGCGCATCATCGGTGACGACATGCGCCAGCGCGCGGTCATAACGGTCTCGCGTCAGGCCCGCATAATACAGCTGCACCCTGCGCCCAAGCGCCATGTCCTCCAGCATCCGGGCGGCCTCTTCGGCATAGGGCTGCGCAGGCCGGTCACGGCGCTTGCGCACCGGCGCCTCGAGCCCGACAAGGCGCACGCTCTGGCCGGTGTCGAGCACCAGCGCATCGCCATCGAGCACCCGCACGACCCGCCCATGCTCGCCGGGAACCAGCACATCGAGCGGATCAGACCGCCCGCACGCAGCCAGAAAAACATACAGCAAGATCGCAAGCTTCAAATTCCCCGGCAAGTGCGATAAACCCCTTTCAACGGTCCCGTAGCTCAGCAGGATAGAGCAACAGATTCCTAATCTGTAGGTCACAGGTTCGAATCCTGTCGGGATCGCCATGAAAACA
>CAYXQV010000047.1:0-1425 GCA_964467505.1 uncultured Hyphomonadaceae bacterium
CATGGGCGTTTTCGAACGATATCTCTCTGTCTGGGTCGGGCTTTGCATCCTTGCCGGGATTGGCCTTGGCCTGCTGATCCCCGGCGCGTTTGCGGCACTGGCGGGCCTTGAATATGCCAATGTCAATTTCGCGGTGGCGATCCTGATCTGGGCGATGGTCTGGCCGATGATGATCGGCGTGGATTTCTCCGCCATGGCCCGTGTCGGTGACAAGCCCAAGGGCCTGATCATCACGCTGGTGGTCAACTGGCTGATCAAGCCCTTCACCATGGCCGCGCTGGGTGTGCTGTTTTTCCGCACCGTGTTTGCCGACATGATCCCGCCGCAGGACGCTGACGGCTACATTGCCGGGCTCATCCTGCTCGGCGCTGCGCCCTGCACGGCCATGGTTTTCGTGTGGTCGCAGCTCACGCGCGGCGATGCCAATTATACCCTCGTGCAGGTCAGCCTGAACGATGCGATCATGGTGTTCGCCTTTGCGCCGCTTGTCGCCTTCCTGCTTGGCGTCAGCAACATTGCCGTGCCGTGGGAAACACTGCTCCTGTCGGTCGGGTTGTATGTCGTCATCCCGCTGGTCGCCGGCGTGCTGACGCGCAATGCGCTGATGAAACAGGGCGGTGAGACAACCGTGTCGGCCTTTATCGACCGTATCAAGCCGTTATCGGTCATCGGCCTGTTGGCCACCGTGGTCCTGCTGTTCGGCTTCCAGAGCGAGACGATCATCGCCCGTCCGCTGATCATCGCACTCATTGCCGTACCGATCCTGATCCAGTCCTATGGCATTTTCGCCATTGCCTATGCCGCCGCCTATGTGTGGAAAGTCCCGCACCGGATCGCGGCACCCTGCGCAATGATCGGCACATCGAACTTCTTCGAGCTTGCCGTGGCTGTGGCCATCAGCCTGTTCGGGCTTAATTCCGGCGCAGCGCTCGCAACTGTGGTCGGCGTGCTGGTGGAGGTGCCGGTCATGCTTTCGCTGGTCGCCTTCGCCAACCGCACCCGCAGCGCCTTTCCGGCGGACTAAAAGGAGTTTCCGATGCGTATCCTCTTCCTTTGCGTGGCCAATTCCGCTCGCAGCCAGATGGCCGAGGGCCTTGCGCGCCAGCGCTTCGGAACGCGCGCCGAGATTGCCAGCGCCGGCTCGAAACCGACACGTCCCAATCCTTATGCCATCGAAGCCATGGCCGCCGCCGGGATCGACATTACCGGCCACACCTCGAAAGCCGTTGACGGGCTGGATGCCAGCGCTTTCGACTATGTGGTCACGCTGTGCGCAGAGGAAGTCTGCCCCTACCTGCCTGGCACGACGCAACGCCTGCACTGGCCGATTGACGATCCGGCAAGCGACGATCCCGGCCTGACGCCGGAGGATATGCGCGCTCGCTTTGCCCGGGCGCGCGACCTGATCGATGCGAAACTGGCCGC
>CAYXQV010000047.1:1435-11798 GCA_964467505.1 uncultured Hyphomonadaceae bacterium
CGACTCCCCCGAAGGCGAGCGTTTCTGGCCGCGTTCGAGGCCGCATTGCCGGGTTGAGGCGCTGCGGCCAGCCGAAATGCCTGGACGAACCGGCCGGGGCCGGCCCGGCCTGAACTGACCCCTCCTGGCGCCATGACGGCTGCGGTGTGTGGCTGTGACAGGCGCTCCGACATCAAAGACGCTTGCCCCTGCTCACCTTCCGCGCGACACATGAGATATGTCGCAACCAACCGAACCCTTGCCGGAAGACGAGCCACCTGAACTGGACGCGATGCTGGTCGCGGACATTGCAGATTCCGTTGATGAGGCCGACCGGCGCTGGCTTTCGCGCACCTTGCTGCGCTTGCATCCGGCCGATGCTTCCGATGCGCTCGAA
Source organism: uncultured Hyphomonadaceae bacterium (assembly GCA_964467505.1). Classification (GTDB taxonomy): domain Bacteria; phylum Pseudomonadota; class Alphaproteobacteria; order Caulobacterales; family Hyphomonadaceae; genus UBA5336. The sequence goes on from CAYXQV010000047.1 coordinate 1,812, forward strand.
CAGCTCGACCGGGAGGTGTTCGCCCGCGCGGTCGAGCTTCTTGGCGAGGAATTGCCGTCCAATATCCTGATTGAACTGCGCGACGAATACCGCCGCGATGCTGTGCGCAACCTGCCCGACGATGTGGTTCGCACTGCGCTTGACGAACTCGATTCCGACGATGCGACAGCCATCCTGGAAGACCTGCACGAAGACCGGCGCGCAGCGCTCCTGCGTGAGGTCGCACCACGCGAACGCGCGCAACTCGAACAGGGCCTGGCGTTTGGCGAGGAAACCGCCGGGCGCCTCATGCAGCGCGAATTCGTGGCGGTGCCTGAATTCTGGACGGTCGGCGAAACCATCGACCATGCCCGCGAGGAAGGCGAGCGCCTGCCTGAACAGTTCTACGAGATCTATGTGGTCGATCCGGGCATGCATCCGAGGGGCTCGGTCGGCCTGTCGATGCTGATGCGGTCTTCGCGCGAGACCCCGCTGACCGACATCACGATGGCGCTGGAAAGCGATATCACCGGCGACATGGACCAGGAAGATGTCGCCTACCAGTTCCAGAAATACTCCCTCGCCCAGGCGCCGGTAAAGGATGGTGACGGGCGTCTGATCGGCATCATCACGGTCGATGACATGGTCGACGTGATCCAGGACGAGAACACCGAAGACCTGCTCGCTCTGTCGAATGTGCGATCGGCGGACGGCTCGGACACCGTGCTTGCTGCGGTTCGCGCGCGCGCGCCATGGCTGGCTGTCAATCTCGCCACGGCATTTGCCGTCGCGGCGATTATCGCGCTGTTCGAGGCCACGCTCGAAGCGGTCGTCCAACTGGCAATCCTGATGCCGGTCGTGGCCGCGCTTGGAGGCAATGCCGGCAGCCAGGGACTTGCGGTGTCCGTACGCGCCCTTGCCGAGCGCGAACTGGAAGGCTCCGCTGCGCGCCGCGCCGTGCTGCGCGAGACCCTGACCGGCCTGGTCAATGGCTTCATCTTCGCCATCGGCGTCGGCGCGATCGCGCTGGTCTGGTTTCGTGATGGCCTGCTGGCCTTGGTCATTGCGATCGCCATGCTTGCAACCTTTCTCTGGGCCGGCCTGTCGGGCATCCTGGTGCCGCTGAGCCTGAAGAAGATGGGAGCTGACCCAGCGGTCGCATCCTCGGTCTTTGTCTTGACGCTGACCGACATGATCGCCTTCTTCAGTTTCCTCGGCCTGGCCACGCTGGTCCTTCTGTAGCACGGCCTTTGTCGCAATGGGCCGGCCTGCTGATTGCAGCGGCTGGGAACAGACAGGGGCGATGTGTCCCGTATCGGAGCAACCGATGGCTCGACGCATGCGGATTTCAAGAGCGGGGCTTGAACTGATCAAGCGGTTCGAAGGCTACCGGGAACATTCGGTTCCGATTGGCGCAGGCCAGCACATGATCGGCTATGGTCATACAAAATCGGCGCGCGAGGGCCTGCGCATCAGCGAGGAAAATGCTGACGCGATCCTGCGCGAATATGACCTTCCAGCCTTCGAAAGCGCTGTCAGCGAACATGTGCTCGCCCCGCTGAGCCAGAGCGAGTTCGACGCGCTCGTCTCGCTGGCCTTCAATATCGGCATCGAGGCCTTTCTCGGCTCCGAAGTGCTCGCTCTGGTCAATTCCGGAGAGAAGCTGCGGGCAGCCGAAGCACTGTCGGGCTGGCGCACGGCCTCGATTGAAGGGCGCACGATCATCGTCGATGCGCTTGTGCGCCGTCGGGCGGCCGAACGTGCCCTTTTCCTGGAATGCGCGTCAGACCTGCCGGAATCGCCCAGCCCGCTGATCCGACCGCTCTTCGATAGGGCAAGCGCCGTCCTCGCCCCGCGTGAGAACGCGGTCGCCGTGGAAACCCGCTCCGGACAGGCCCGCATCGCCATTGTTGAGGAAATCGATGCGCCCGAAGAGGATGAGGAACCCGAATCGAGCACTGAAGCAGCGGCGCGTGCCGTCTCACAGCGCCTCAGCCGGATCCTCGGAAGCCAGGAGCCTGGCGACGCTGAAGACGAACCGGCGGCCCCTGCCAGTGAGCCCTTGCAAGGCGACACGCAACCGGCTGGCGATGAAGCCCAGGCAGGCGGGCCGAGTGTCGATGAAATCACACGCGCTGTCTCGGAACTTGCCGGCAAGCCAGGCCGCGAGGACGAGCCCGATACAGGCACAGGCCCCGATGATGACCTTCCCTTCGCCCCGGCGCCGGGGGAGGCCGAACTGCGCGATCGGGCCCGGCGCAGGGCCACGACATTCATTGACGATCTCGAACCGGCCAATACCGGAACGGCCCATCCCGCCGGCGAGACCGGGCAGGAGCGCGCCGGATGGTTCTCGATCCTGCTTTTTGCACTGGCAGCATTTTCCGGTGCGCTCGTGTCGGCATGGGGCATCGAGCATGTCGGCCAGGTGGTTGGCGATGATGGCCCGCCAGGCGATGCGTGGGATGTCTATGCCGGTCCGTTTGCGATCATGCTTGGCGCGCTGATCTTCCTGATCATGCTGTATTATCTCATCCGGGCCGTGGCGAGCCGCGGGGACCGCGAACAGGCCGGATGAATGATCGGCCGGCCGGGGCGATTGACCTTCTCGGCAGGCTCGTCCAACTGCTCGCGGCATGCGCGAGCGTCTCGACTCACACACCGGCAAGACCCAACTGCACCTTTGCGGCCAATGGCTCCATCCACTGGCATGCGGCGCCCTTTGGTGGCCTGATGAGGCGACGCTGATCGTGTCGGACCTGCATCTTGAAAAGGGCTCGTCCTTTGCCGCCCGCGGGCAGATGCTGCCGCCTTATGACACCCACCGCACGCTGAGCGATGTCGAGCGGGTCTGCGCCGCGCTCTTGCCGAAACGCGTGATCTCGCTTGGCGACAGTTTCCATGACCGTGCTGGCGAAACCCGGCTGGATGCGGCCTGTTGTGACAGGATCCGCTCGCTGACATCGGCCCATGACTGGCTCTGGGTCGAGGGCAATCATGATCCCGACCCTCCGGCCTTTCTGGGCGGGCGGGCGGAAAAGTCTGTTGCGATCGCAAATCTCGTCTTCCGGCATGAACCGTGCGGCGCGCGCGGGGAAGTCGCAGGTCACCTGCATCCGGCGGCGCGGCTTGGCGGGCGCGGGCGCGCTGTGCGCCGGCGCTGCTTTGCCAGCGATGGCGAGCGTCTTGTCATGCCTGCCTTCGGCGCATTCACCGGCGGCCTGAACGTGCTCGACGACGCCTTTTCGGACATATTCCCCGGCGGTCTGATGGCTTTCATGCTGGGGCGTGAGCGGGTCTTTGCAATGACCAGCAGGCAACTCATGCCGGATGTGAACAAGGCTTCGGCCTGGCGCCTGTGAACACGGCCTTGCGGTTTATCCCGCGACGCGGGCGGCACGCGCATTGAGCGCCTTGACCAGTGGCGCATCGAGACTGCCCGTGACCGTCATGGCGTTGTCCTTCTGGAAACTGCGGATGGCATCGCGCGTGGCAGGCCCCAGGACGCCATCGGCCGGCCCGGCCTGGAAGCCGAGTGCATTGAGTGCGGTCTGCACCGCTTTGACCCGTGGAACCGATGAGTCCGCCCAGGCTTTGGACGAGATATCCCCATTGGAGATCGGGTCCGGCGTCATCGCGGTCCATGTCGCGGCCCGGCGCTGCGCATTTTGTGCTTCATTCAGCGAGACGCGCTCACGCATCGCGTCGATCATTTCCTGCGCCCCTGGGTCACCTTGTCGGTGTGCGACCGAAAACCAGAACAGCGCCTCTGCAGGATCGGGGGAAATTCCAAGCCCCTGGTCGTAAAGCACACCGAGATTGTACTGGCTGTCGACAACGCCGTGCTGGGAGGCCTTGCCGAACCATTCCACGGCGCCGGCATAGCTTTGCGGGCCACCTTCGCCTTCGGCAAGATAGACGGCGTAGTCATGCATCGCCTTGACATTACCGCCGCTCGCCGCGCGTTCGGTCCATTTGCGTGCCGCAGCAAGATCGCGCGAGACGCCGAGGCCTTTTTCATGCAGCTTGGCCAGACGGTACTGCGCGGCAGCAAGGCCCTGTTCGGCAGATTTGCGCACGAGAGACGCGCCCACCGCATAATCTCCCGCGTCAAGCCGGTCGCGGCCGAGCTGGAACTGGGCGAGGCGATCGCCAGCCTCTGCGGCCTGCTCAAGGCTCGGCTTTTCCGGGATCGGGTCGAAAGTGATTGCCGGTGCGGGGTTGTCTGCGGGGGTTGCCTCATCGACACTGACAGCTTGCGGCTGGCTGTCTTCACGCGTCTCACCGGGCGGCTCGGGGACATCGGGCGATACGGTCTCGACCGGTTCGGGATCGAACAGGTCGTCTTCGTCCGCCATTTTCAGGGATGCGTTACCACCATTGTCGGCCGGCGGTGCGATGTCGATAGTGGCGCGCTGGCTGTCATTGGTCTCGGGCTGCAGGCTGGCAAGCTGGCCCGGCGCCTGTAGTACGGCCCCGGAATCGCGGTTGGTCTGGGTCTGCACGCTGATCTGGTCGCCCTGTTTGCCGCGCAGCGTGAGATAGCCTGCGCCCGCCGCCGCGACGACGATGACGGATGCTGCCGCAAAGAGTGGAAGGCGCCCGGGGCCCGATTGGCGCCTCGGCGCCTTCTCGCCCGGCAATGAACGGCTGCCTTCCGAAGCCGCGGCAATCGCGGCAGCGCGGGCGCGGGCGATATAGTCCGAGGCGTCGGTATCCTCGACCAGGCGCGGCGCCGGGGGCTGGCGCTCCTGAGCGGCGTTGGGCGCGGTGACCGGATCTGCGTCAGCACCGTCCGGGGCCTGATCAAACCCGTCTTCGAAGATATCGCTGTCGCGGGTTTCGTCGGCGCCGTCATCAAGGAAGTCGAAATCGTCGAATGGCTCGCCGCGCGTTGCGCCCTCTCCGGTCGCATCATCACCTGAGCCGGCGGTATAGTCCTCGTCGCTTCCGGCATCCCATTCCGGCAGGCCAGGCTCGAACGGTTCGCCATGATCGACGCGCGCACCGGCCTCGCTTTCAGCCGCATCGGGATCGACATCCGGGCGGCCCGCGTGGGACACATCATCAAGGGGCGAACCCGTCAGCTTGTTGTCCTGCTCGATCGTATCGAGCCGGCTGGCCAGCGAGGCGATGGCACGCTGGACGGGCGAAACCCGCGAATCGGCCTCTTCCTGGAGGCGTTCGAAGCGTTCCGACACATTCGAAAGCACGTCCGAAAGGCGCGCTTCCTGGCGCTTTTCGGCATGATCGAGTTGTTCGGCAAAACCTTGGATTGCCTGTTCCTGACGGTTCTGGAGGCGCTGGGCGACACCGGCAACCTGTTCACCGACCTGTTCGATGGCGCGCGCGCTGCGCGATTCGCTGTTCTGGACGCGTTCTTCGAGGCGCTCGGCGAGCTTGCCCATCTGCGCACCGACCCGTTCGATCGCGGAATCCTCACGCGCTTCGAGATGACCGAGGCGTTCGTCGAGATCCTCGCTCAGGCGCGCAACTTCCTCGCGCACCGCTTCGGCGCCGCCAACATCATTGCGCTGTTCGACGCGGGTCAGGCGCTCGTCAAGACCACCGGAAATCCGGCCCACCTGCTCACCGATACCTTCCAGGGTCCTGGCATGGCGGTCCTCGGACGCATAGAGGCGCTCGCGCACATCCGAAATGCCCCGTTCGAGCCTGCCGATTGTCTCCGGGTCACCGCTGGCAGCGGTCTGTTCGATCTGCCGTGCGAGCTGGGCGCGGGTACTGTCGACACTCTGGCGCAACTCGTTTGCCAGCCCCTCGAAGCGCTGTTCGAACTGGGCGCGCAGGGCGTCGGCGGCTTCCGGACTGGCATGGCGCGCAACAGTTTCGATCCGCTTGTCGAGCGTTTCAAAACTGCCTTCAAGGCTCTTGAGTGCGGCATCGGTTGTCGTCTCGGCCCGGTTGAGGCGTTCCTGGATCCGCAGCAGCGTCTGCTCCATCGAGCCAAGTGCGCCGGTAACATCGGTTTCGACCTGATCCATGCGCGAGGACACATCCTCGGCCCGGGCAAGTTTCTCACCGACCCGCGTTTCGAGCACGGAAAAGCGCTCTGACAGGTGCTGGGCCGTTCCTTCGGCACGCAGTTCAGCCTGTTCGACGCTCTTTTCCACACGTGCAGCCGCTTCGGAAAGGGTGGAGTGAACCTTTGCCTCCATGCCCTCCACGCGGTCATCGAGGTCACCGAAGCCGGTTTCGACCCGTCCGCGAATGGCATCGGACTCATCCTGGTGGCGGGCATTTTCCTCGTAGACATGACTTGCCAGCTTGCCGAGCGCGTTTTCCAGCGATTTCAGGGCTTCCAGGTTGCGTGCATTGCCCTCGTCGGACTCCAGCCTGTGGACCTTTTCCGACAGGGCGTCATGGGTGGAACGCAGGTCATCAATCAGGCTGTCAACATGCGAAGCCACCGAGCTCTGCCTGCCTTCTGTGCGTTCGAGCCGGGCAAGCAGGCCGAGCACCGACTGGTCGATGCCGGTGATCGCAAGGGTTGATCGCGCCTCGGCCGCCTCGATACGCCGCGTCAGCTGGTCAAGCGTGCCTGCGGCATTGTGGGAGGCGTGGCCGGCGCTCTCGCGGGCACCACCATGCCCGTCGGCCTCTCCGGCTTCTTCGAGGATCAGCCTGTTGAGGTAGTCGCCAAGCGAGAGACCTTCCTCCCGGGCCGCCTCCCGGGCTGCAGCCCGCGCGCGCTGGTCGATACCCTTCACATTCCAGGGACCGCGATCGGTCATCTCTAGCTCCGTCTACTCAGCGGCAAAGGCAGGTATGCGCAATTCGCCATAATTGTGAAACTCTTGCCGGCAACCGCCTTAAAGGGGAGTTAAAGGGTTAAGAAACCGGCGTTTCAGGGTAATTGCACGCAAGTCAGGACGCAGCGCTGATCTTTACGTTGACGTGCGCGTAAGCGTTCGGCATACTGTCGTCATGGCAGATACAGCTTCCTCGCTCTCCGTGGCCGATTCACGGACCTACACGATCTCGGAGCTAGCGCGCGAGTTCGGTGTCACCCCGCGCGCATTGCGCTTTTACGAAGACAAGGACATGCTCCATCCTGCACGTGACGGGATGATGCGCGTCTATTCCAATCGCGACCGGGCGCGGTTGAAGATCATCCTGCAGTGCAAGCGCGTCGGGCTGCCGCTTGCCGATATACGCGAGATCCTCGACCTCTATGCAATGGACGATGGCCAGCGCTCGCAGATGCGTGAAGCGCTGAAAAAGTTCCAGTTGCAATCAGAACGCTTGCAGCGACAGCGTGAGGACATTGAATCGGCGATCGGCGAACTGACACGCGGCGTCATTTGGCTGGAGCAGCAAATTCAACGCATTGGTCCGGGCGATGAAGGTGCCGAGCGTGTCGCCGCTTATGACAAGGTTGCGCGCGAAAGGCTGGAAAACAGCTGACATGGGCGTTGATTCGGGCATAGGTGTCTCCAAAATCGAGCCACGGAGCAATTAATGCCTCGCTATGACGCCCCGATCCGCGACATGCAGTTCGTGCTGCATGAATTCCTCACTCTTGAGAGATACACCAACCTTCCGGGCTTTTCTGAAGTCTCGCGCGAACTTGTCGACCAGATCCTTGAACAGGGCGCAAGGTTTGCCGGCGAGGTGCTCTTCCCGCTCAACATGGTCGGCGACCGTGAAGGCTGCACCCGCCATGATGACGCTTCGGTCACGACACCCACCGGCTTTCGCGAAGCCTATGGCCAGCTTGTCGAGACCGGCTTCCAGATGCTCGGAGCGCCCGAAGAGATGGGCGGGCAAAACCTGCCCAACGTGCTCCATACCGCCTGGAGCGAGATGATCTCGTCAGCCAATATGGCATTCGGCATGTATCCCGGCCTGACCCATGGCGCTTTCCAGGCCCTGATGTCGGCTGGCAGCCCTGCGCAGAAGGCACTTTACGGGCCGAAAATGGCAACGGGCGAATGGGCCGGCACGATGAACCTGACCGAGCCCCATTGCGGCACCGATCTTGGCCTGCTCAAGACAAAGGCGATCCCGCGCGCCGACGGATCCTATTCGGTTACGGGCCAGAAGATCTGGATTTCCGGCGGCGAGCAGGACCTGACCGATAATATCATCCATCTCGTGCTTGCCCGGATCGAGGGTGCGCCTGAGGGGGTGAAGGGGATTTCGCTTTTCGTCGTGCCGAAATTCATCGTCCATGACGATGGCAGCCTGGGTGAGCGCAATGATGTCTCATGCGGCGGGCTGGAAGAGAAGATGGGTATCCACGGCAATGCCACCTGCGTGATGAATTATGACGGCGCGCAGGGCTGGCTGGTCGGAGAGGAAAACAAGGGCCTGAAGGCGATGTTCGTGATGATGAACGAAGCCCGCCTCGGTGTCGGCCTGCAGGGACTTTCCCAGGCCGAGACTGCCCGCCAGAATGCTGCCGATTTTGCCAGGGACCGTCTTCAGGGGCGCTCGCTCACCGGCACGAAGAATCCCGACGGCCCTGCGGACCCGATCATCGCGCATCCCGATGTGCGGCGCATGCTGATGGACACGCGTGCCATCGTCGAGGGCTCACGCGCTTTTTGCTACTGGGTCGCGCTGCAGGGCGATTTCGAGCACCGCTCCGAAGACGAGACGGTGCGCGAGAAGTCGGGCGACTATATGGCGCTGATGACGCCGGTAGTAAAAGCCTTCCTCACCGATCGCGGTCTGAAGGCCTGCATTGACAGTATGCAGGTGCTTGGCGGGTCCGGTTTCACCCGCGAGTGGGGGCTTGAACAATATGTGCGTGATGTGCGGATCACGCTGATTTACGAGGGCACCAACGGCATTCAGGCGCTCGACCTTGTCGGGCGCAAGCTGGCGGCGAATGGCGGAAGGGCGATCTTCACCTTCTTCGCCGAGATTGATGACTATGTCAGCGCGCGCGAGGATAATGAGGCGCTCGCGCCCTTCATTGACGGGCTGGCGAGTGCCAAGTCACAGCTGAAACACGGCACGGACTGGCTGATGGAGAACGGCATGTCGAATTTCGACAATGCCGGCGCGGCCTCGCATGATTACCTGCAATTGTTCGGCCTGACTGCGCTGGCTTATATGTGGGCGCAGATGGCAGAGGTCGCACTGGACAGGAAAGACAGCGGTGATCCGTTCTACCAGGACAAGCTGGCGACAGGACGCTATTTCATCGACCGGATCCTGCCCGAAGCGTCCAGCCATCTTGCAAAGGTCAAGGCCGGCGCAGACTCCATGATGGCGCTGGAAGCCGAGCGGTTCGGCTGAACACAAATCGCTCTGACAGGCTTTCTGAAAAGACCAGATCAAACGGCCTATCCGTCGAGACGCGGCCGTGCCGGTTGCTCCTCACCGATGAGTTATTTCAATGCGGTGTGGTGTAGGGTGAATAGAGCGAAGCGAAATCCACCATCGGTGGTCGCAAGATGGGCGGGGACGGTTGATTTCGGGCTGCGTCCTCTGTCCACCCAGCGCGGCGATGCGCGAGCAGCTAAAACATGTTTAGTTGCAGGCGGGCCTCATCGGACATGCGTGAGGGGTCCCAGGGCGGATCGAATGTCAGGCGCACTTCGACATCCTCGACGCCTGCCACGCCGCGCGCGGCATTTTCCACCCAGCCCGGCATCTCACCGGCCACAGGACAGCCCGGAGCCGTCAGGGTCATGTCGATATCGACCTTGCGATCATCATCTATATCGACCTTGTAGATCAGGCCGAGCTCATAGATATCGACCGGGATTTCCGGGTCGTAGACCGATTTGAAAGCGGCGATCAGGTCATCGGTGATGCGATCGAGCTCGCCCTGCGCAATGGCCTGGCTGTTCCCGGTCACCGCCTGCGTCTGCGAGGCGACATCAATCGTGTCGCGAGGTGTCATGTCATCTGCCATCTGTGTCACCTATAACAGCATTTGACGGGCGCGGTCGAGCGCTTCTGCAAAGGCATCGACCTCGGCATGTGTGTTGTAGACACCGAAACTCGCCCGCGCGGTCGCACTGACACCGAGAT
>CAYXQV010000047.1:11898-13675 GCA_964467505.1 uncultured Hyphomonadaceae bacterium
TACGTGATGCGATCGGTTTCGACCGTCTCGATCATTTCGCCGCCGCCCTGATAGGGGCGAAGGCGTTCCAGCGCGGCGCGCCGTCCATAAAGCGCGCCGATCCCTGTCGGCCCATAAAGCTTGTGGCCGGAAAAGACATAATAGTCGCAACCAATGGCCTGCACATCGACGCGGGCGTGCACGGCGGCCTGGCAACCATCAAGCAGCACCTGAGCCCCGGCGCCATGGGCCAGTTCGATAATCCGCCGCGCATCTGTAACCGTGCCGAGAACATTCGACATGTGTGTCAGCGCGACCATCCGCGTTTTCGGCCCGATCGCCGCTTCAAGCTCCGCCATGTCGAGCGAGCCATCTTCATTCAGGCCAACCCATCTGAGCACCGCGCCCTGACGCTCGCGCAGGAAATGCCAGGGCACGATATTGGAATGATGCTCCATCAGCGACAGCACGATTTCGTCGCCGGGGGCTATCTCGCCGGCAAGTCCGCTGGCGACGAGATTGATCGCTTCCGTCGCGCCCTTGGTGAAGATGATCTCCTCGACAGAGCCCGCATTCAGAAAGCGGCGCACATCCTCGCGCGCGTCTTCGAAGGCCTGCGTGGTCTCATTTGCCAGCGTGTGCAGGCCGCGATGAACATTCGCATAGGCGGTGCGCATCTGCCCGGCCATTGCCTCGATTACCGCTTCGGGCTTTTGCGAGCTGGCGGCATTGTCGAGATAGACAAGCGGTTTCCCGTGCACCTCGCGCGCAAGGATCGGGAATTGGTCGCGAATGGCGGCGGTGTCGAAATCTGAACGTGTGATCATGGTCATGAATTATGCTGTCAAACGCTCGCGACCGAATGCTGCCTTGTCGCACCCTGGTCGAGCGCCAGCCATGCTGATGCTTCGCCGCGCAGGATATCGCGCAGGTCCTCTCGCACCGTCTCCAGCGCTTCGGCGATAAAGGCCTCGGTCAGAAGCGCCCGGGCCTCAGCCTCTGGCAGGCCGCGCTGGCGCATGTAGAAAAGCTGGTCGCCATCCAGCGCACCACACGTGTTGCCATGGGCGCATTCGACATCATCGGCATAGATTTCCAGCTCCGGCTTGGCGTTCACCTCGCCGCCATTTTCGAGCAACAGCGCATGGTGCTGCATATCCGCATCGCTGTGCTGGCCGACGATGCGCGGCACATGGAACTTGCCCTGGAACACCCCGCGCCCGCCAGCGCTGACAGCACCCTTGGTCAGCTGACGCGTGACGCAGCTTTCTGCACCGTGACGCACATGCGTGGTGATGTCGACATGGCGGCCCTTGCCGGCGAGATAGGCTGCATCAAGGCGGGCTTCAGCTTCGCGGCCCTGATGGGTCAGCCGGGTCTCCAGCCGCGCAATGCCGGCCCCGAAACCAAGCGTGACCTGCTGGAACCGTGCCCTGCCATCAAGATGCACATCAGCCGTGATCGCCTGGGCGGCATCATCGCCGGCAGACTGGTAGACAGTGCGCGACAGGGCCCCGCCTTCCTGCACCGCAATGTCGGTGAGATGGGAGGCAAAACCGGCCCCTCCAAGATGGCTTTCGACAAGCTGCAGGCTGGCACCGGGGCGCACAAGGATCGTCACGCGGGAAACATTCATGGCGGCGCGGCTTGCCGAAAAGATCAGGCGAAGCGGCGTTTCGACGGGCCCGGTGGCTTCCAGAACCAGAGTGGCGGGCCCCTTGCGCCCTCCCGAAAGTGCCGCCGTCACTGCCCCCAGAGGCATGAGCTCGGCAGCGCCAAAGGCCTGCGCCTCCTGCTT
>CAYXQV010000048.1:0-13556 GCA_964467505.1 uncultured Hyphomonadaceae bacterium
GGTTTTCCGCAGACCGGACATGTCGTGTGCTTCCAGCCGGGATGGTGGGCAAGTGGATTGCCCGGCTTGTCAAAGCTGACATCGCGCGGAAGCGTGAGCGGAAGCTGGTCGTCGGGCACGGGAACGGCGCCGCACGCGTCACAATGGACAATGGGGATCGGGCAGCCCCAATAACGCTGGCGTGAGACACCCCAGTCACGAAGCCGGTAATTTATCGACGTCTCCCCGAGGCTGCGCGCCTCAATCCGGGCGATCACCTCGCGCTTCGCCTCGTCGGCCGTCTTGCCATCGAGGAATTGCGAATTGAAAATCCGCCCCGGCCCGGTATAGGCCTCGTCGCCGATGTCGAATGTGTTGGCATCGCAGTCCGGCGGGAGCACAACAGGTGTCACGGGTAAATCGTACTTTCGTGCGAAATCGAGATCGCGCTGGTCGTGTGCCGGGCAGGCGAAGATTGCCCCGGTGCCATAGCCCATCAGGACGAAATTCGCGACCCAGACTGGCAGGAGCCGGTCTTCGAACGGGTGGCGCACGAACAGTCCGGTGTCAAAGCCGATTTTCTCAGCCTTTTCAATGGCTTCTTCCGATGTGCCGACGCGAGCGCATTCCTCGCGAAAGCCCTGCAGCGCGCCATTGTCGCGGGCCAGTTGCACCGTGAGGGGATGGTCCGGCGACAGAGCGATATAACTGGCCCCGAACAGCGTATCGGGGCGCGTGGTGAAGATCGCGACCCCCTCATCGGCCCCTTGCGGCGCCTCGCCTGCCCATTCGAAGCGCATGGAAAGGCCTTGCGAGCGGCCGATCCAGTTGGCCTGCATGGTGCGCACCTTTTCTGGCCAGCGTTCGAGCTTGTGGGCCTGGTCGAGCAGCTCGTCGGCATAGGCGGTGATGCGGAAGAACCACTGGGTCAGCTCGCGCGTTTCGACGGTTGCGCCCGAGCGCCAGCCCTTGCCGTCGATGACCTGTTCATTGGCCAGAACAGTCTGGTCGACCGGGTCCCAGTTGACCTTCGAGGCCTTGCGATAAACCAGCCCCATGTCGAGAAGCTTCAGGAACAGCCTCTGCTGGTCGCCATAATAGTCCTCATCGCAGGTGGCGAATTCCCGGCTCCAGTCCAGCGACAGGCCGAGCTTGGCGAACTGGGCGCGCATGGCTTCGATATTCGAATAGGTCCATTCATGCGGGTCGGCGCCGCGTTCGATCGCGGCATTCTCCGCAGGCATGCCAAACGCGTCCCAGCCCATCGGGTGCAGGACATTGAAACCCCGGGCGCGGCGATAGCGCGAAATGACGTCCCCGATGGAATAGTTGCGGACATGGCCCATGTGCAGCCGGCCGGAGGGATAGGGGAACATCTCCAGGATATATGCCTTCGGGCGCTCGCCAGCTTCACCGGGCGACAGCGCGCGGAAGGCCTGCGCCTCGTCCCAGGCGGCACGCCATCGCGGTTCCGCGGTCAATGGGTCATAGCGCGAGGTCATCGCCTCACCTCCTTGCTGTGACGGGTCGGAAACCGCTCTAGCGCAGTTCCGCCACTTTCAGGCGGCGCGCGCGGTCGAGAATCTTGTTCTCAAGCTGGACAGGCGTTGCAGGATCGACTTCCGCATCTTCCCAGCTGCCATCGCGGCGCACCTGCCGGAACACCGAGACCTTGACCCCGTCAGCGCGCAGGCGCGTGTCGAGAATGTAGACCGTCGCCTTGATGCGTTCCTCAGGGGCGTTTTCGAAACTCTTCCAGTCATAGATGATGATGCCACCCAGCGGATCGGGCTGGGATTTCAGCGGAAGGCCTTCCAGGGTATCAAGGGAGGCGCGCCAGAGATACGGGTTCACACCACCGCTGATTTCCTCGACAATCTGCCGCTCCTGTGAATTTCCACCGATACCGCAGGCAGCAAGCAGGAATGAGCCGGCCGCCGCCGCGAAGAGATAACGCATCACCATCAAATAAACCCTGTCGGAAAGAACCTGTTGACCCACAATCCTATAACAAGGTCGTGCAAGGGCGACCAGAGGTTAGAACATGATCCATTCAGCCATTCGGGGATACATCGCCGGTTTCGCCCTGATAGCCTGCCTGCCGGCCATGGCGCAGGAGGGCGATTTCTCCGTTTGGGAGCGCGACCTGTTTGCCGAAAGCGTCATCGTGCTGGCGCCGGGCCTGGCTGGGGACAGTGACATTGGCCCGAGCGATCCGGTGCTTTTCGAAGTTTCGATTGCCGGGTCGGCCGAGCGCATCCTTGAATCGGGCGCGCGGATTGGCGCGCGGGGCGCGTTTCGCGTGCAGAAGGATCATGGCGCCCGGCCGGGTTTTGCCGGCAACCTGCCATCTGGCGATATGGAAGGGCCTCGCGGTGCGTTCAGCGGACTCGCGCCGGGGCCGGTGCCGCGTGAAAGCGGGCCACGTGGGTCACTGGAAAGCGCGCATGTGTATCTTGCAGGAGGCTATGGTGAACTGACCGCCGGGCGTGATCGCGGTGTTGCCGCGCGGTTCCATGAGGGCGATGTCGGTGTGTTCACCCATGCATCCGCCTCCAATCCCTATCTTGATGCGTCGGGGCTTAACCTCGTTCGCACACGTCATGACCTGACCGGGCCCTCCGCAAAACTGAGCTATACAACGCCCCGGCTCATCGGGCTGAAGGCCGGCGTGTCGTTCACGCCAAGGGCCCGTGCGCACGGACTTGACCGGAACCTGCGCTTCAGTGGCGGCGGGATTTCGGGTCCCGAACTGGACAATGCGATCGAGTTTGGCCTGAATGCGTCGAGGCGTCTGCAAGGCAGCGGGGTGCGGCTGAGGGCAGGTCTTGGCTACTCGACGGCAGAGCTCGACGCCGCGCCGGACATGACCACAGTGTCCGGACGCGTGGAGACCTATTCGATCGGCGGTGAGGCCGAATTCGGGGACTGGAGGCTTGGCGCCAACGCACTGCACAGCGATGACGGTCTTGCTGCAGGAAATTACGCGTCGTGGAGCGCTGGCGCGTCGCGAAAAGTCGGTGAATGGGCCTGGTCGGTTACCTATGGTCGAGCAGAGGCAGATGCGGTCGCGAGCGAGGCGGAGAGTTTTTCCTTCGGGACGGCGCGCGCTCTCAATGACAAACTGCGTTTCGCGGCCGGCTACCAGGTCAATGAGATCGATATGGCCGGGCTGGGTGACGGGTCGGGACGCGGATTTGACGGGACGCAGCGGGGATTTGTTGTCGAAATCACACTCACTCCGTGAATCTGGTCACGTGTCACAATCTTAATCTTCTCTTAAACGTGAAGGGGCGATAAGTTGGAGCGTGTGAGGAGATAACATGCGTTGGGCAACACTGACATTTCTGGCGGCTTCGACCGCGCTCGGGCTCGAAGCTGCGGGCGACGACGTTACGCCGAAGGGATCCTTGTCGGTCTCTTTGTCGGGTTCGGCCGAGAGCGAGCCGGCGCTGCCTGACTGGTATCGCCAGTTCACGCTGGCCCAGCCAGACAAGGGCGAGATAGAGACAAACCCCGCAATCCAGAGTGCTCCCGATGACGACCTGCGTCTGGAATGGCTCAGTTCAGGGCGCTGGGAGTTCTCGATCGACCTGCGCTCGCGCCCGGAAGACTCTCCGTTGCCGCGCGAGGAGATGTCGGCAGGTGCCACCTTCCAGATCACGCCCCGCCTTTCGATTGGCGGAGATCTGAGCCTTGGCGCCGAGGAGCTCAACGACACCTCGCAATGGCGCGAGCAGGCGCTGGAGACCGGTATCCGGCTGCGGTCTGCCTTCAAATTCTGAGCGTTTCAGACTGTTTTCACGACTGCCGCGAGCCCTGAATGGCGGGCAATCTGCAGCGCGGTGTCGGCGGTCACACCGCCAAGCGCGTAAACCGGAATTCCGGAATGTTGGCAGATCCTGCGAAAACGGATCGCGCCCATGGCTCGCCCGGCGCTGGGGCTGTCTGAGGCAAACACGGTCGAGAGCACGCGTGCGTCTATCGCTCGCGGCTGGGGCCCGCGCACATCGCTGGCATGATGGGCCGAAGCGGTCATAATCCGAAACCGGCCGGCCCAACGCCGCGCCTCGCCTGCGCGGGCCTGTGGCCAGTGAACGCCATCTGCGCCCACGCGTGCGGCAAGCACCGGATCTGCGCCAACCAGCAGGATAAGGCCGCGTCTGCGGGCCAGTTGCGCCAGTCGATTGGCGGTCGCGTCGCGTTCAGGCGCGCCGAAATGCCTGTAGACAAGGCCCCATCCGGCAGGCAGGCAGGCTGCAAGGTCAAGCGGCGGGGCGCCGCGCCAGGGATCGGTGAAGGCGAGCACGGGCGGCAAGCCTGCAGGCAGATGCGTGCTGGCAAGCCTTGCGCCACGCCTTAAGTTGACGGCCAAGCGCGTTGCGGAGTTCAGTTTCATCACATGCCTGATATGGTCGAAAACAATATTGCAACCCGCAGGAACCAGATTCTGGACGCCCTGCGAAGCGCCAGCACGCATGGCGTCACGCTTGTCGCCATTTCCAAACGCCAGCCCGACGACAGGATAGAGGCCGCGATTGCCGCAGGCCAGCTTGCGTTCGGCGAAAACCGCGTCCAGGAGGCACAGGCGCACTGGGCCGACAGGCGCGCCAGCGTTCCGGGGCTGGAACTCCACCTTGTCGGACCGCTGCAGACCAACAAGGCGGAAGATGCGGTCGCGCTTTTCGACATGATCGAAACGCTGGACCGACCAAAGCTGGCGCGTCAATTGCGCAAGGCGATCGACAAGGTCGGCCGGCAGGTGGCCTGCCTCATTCAGGTCAATACCGGAGACGAGCCGCAAAAGGCCGGTGTGACGG
Source organism: uncultured Hyphomonadaceae bacterium (assembly GCA_964467505.1). Classification (GTDB taxonomy): domain Bacteria; phylum Pseudomonadota; class Alphaproteobacteria; order Caulobacterales; family Hyphomonadaceae; genus UBA5336. The sequence continues at coordinate 4,800 of CAYXQV010000048.1, forward strand.
TGGACGAGCTTGACACGCTGCTCGACATTGCCACGCGCGAGTGCCGGCTCGATGTCCGCGGACTGATGTGCATCCCGCCAGCGGACGAGCCGGCTGGCCCACATTTCGCGTTGCTTGCCAGTCTCGCGCGGGCGCGCAACCTGCCGCTCGTCTCGATGGGAATGAGCGGAGATTATGAGCTCGCCGCGCGCCTCGGGGCCACGCATGTGCGGGTCGGCAGCGCGCTGTTCGGTGAGCGGGTCGGCTGAACCGCGATCAGAAGCGATAGCCACCTGCGATGACGGTCTCGTATTCGTCGCGCGTCAACGGCACATATTCAGCCTTCTCGGGATTGGCGAACCAGATCGGGTCTTCCGCCTCGTCGGGATTGAATCCCTCCCGGACCAGTTCAACTTTGCGATACTTGAACGTGCCCGTCGTCGTTGCCTCGCGCTGCAACCTGACGAATACCGGCACGGCATAGGCAGGCAGGTGCGCGGCGAGATGGCCGTGAAGGCCGGCGAAATCGACCTCGCCGCTGGCGGTGACCGCTGCCATGCCCGCCTTTCCGTCCATGCCGGGGATGGCCACGCCATAGACATTGGCGGTCTCGATGCCGTCATAGGCTGACAGGACCTTGGCGACCTCCGTCGTCGACACATTCTCGCCCTTCCAGCGGAACGTATCGCCAATCCGGTCGACAAAATAGACATGGCCTTTCTCGTCCTTGCTCAACAGGTCGCCCGTCCGGTACCAGACGTCGCCGGGCGCGAACACGTCCCTGAGCAGCTTTTTCTGAGTGGCGTCCTGGTCATTATAGCCTTCGAACCGCTCGCGGGCTTCCTCGCCGATCCGGCCAATGGCCTCCGCCGCCTCGCCCGGATCGGCATCAATGCAGAAGCCGTCAGGGCCGCGAACGGGTTCTTCTGTCTCAAGGTCGAACTTGACGAAGCGGACATGATCCATCTTGCTGGCGAGAAACCCCGGAATGCGCCCGACCGCGCCAATCTTGCCATCATAATTGACGAAGCTGACATTTCCCTCCGTGGAGCCATAGAACTCGGCGAGATGGGGAATATTGAAGCGGTCGAAGAATTGCTGCCAGATTTCCGGGCGCAGACCATTGCCAAAGCCGGTGCGAATGCGATGCGCGCGCTCCTTGGGGTGCGCCGGCTGATTGACGAGGTAGCGGCACAGCTCGCCAATATAGGCAAAGGCGGTTGCGCCCTCATCACAGGCGTCCTGCCAGAACTGGCTGGCCGAGAAACGCCGCCGCAGGATGATCGACCCGCCCGACATCAGGCTTGCGCCAACGCCGCAGAGCCCGCCCGTGCCGTGATAGAGCGGCAGGGTGATATACATCCGGTCGCGTTGTGTCAGGCGGCAGGGCGCGATGAAGGAGCGCATCATCCCTTGCGTGCGCATGTGTGTCAGCCGCGCCGCCTTCGGCAAGCCCGTCGTGCCGGACGTGTAGACATAGAGGCAAAGCTCGCTCGCCTTCATGCCGTCGCGGTGCGAGCGTGCCGGGCGCTCACCCGGCATTGCATCGAGCACAGGGCCGAGCGCCTCGACAAGGTGGTCAGCGGTTCCGCGCAGGGTCCAGATTTTCGGCTCGCCCTCCAGCATGTCGATGGCCGAGCGGATCGCCTCGTCCTGTTCCTGACCGCAAATGACCTGCCTGGCGCCGGCGATGTTGATGCAGTGCGCGAGCGCCTCGTCAGCGAGATTGGAATTGATCAGCGCGGTGACGACGCCGATCTTCGAAAGCCCCGCCCAGATTGCGACATAATCAGGGTGGTTCTCCATGAACAGCGCCACGCAGTCGCCGCGTGTGAGCCCTTGGTCGAGTGCCCAGTGGGCCACCTGGTTGGCGCGCGCGTCCAATTCGCCATAAGTGGTGATGTCGCCTTCGAAGCGAAAGGCCACATTGGTTCGATAAGTATCGACCGCGCGCTCGAAATCGTCGGGAACGAGATTTTCAGATTCCGCGCTGATATCGCCCAGCAATTTCAGGGTGCGGCGCGCGCCTGAAAGAACACGCCAGTTCGATTTCATGTCTTCGATAAACGCCATTGAACCTGTACTCCCGTCGAGCTTTGAGATTGCCATGACATACAGGCGTTAAAACGCCGTATCCGGGAACATCAGGCGCGGCGTGTCCATTCCTCTCGGCTCAGGCGTCGAGCTCGATGTCCCAGTAGAGATAGTCCATCCAGGTCTCATGCAGGTGGTTGGGCGGAAAGCGCCGACCGATTTCCTGAAGCTGGTAGGTCGAGGGGCGCGCCGGCTTCCTCGCCGGGAACATCTGCGCTTCGCGCGGCATCCGTCCGCCCTTTTTGAGATTACAGGGTGAACACGCTGCGACAATGTTTGCCCAGCTGGTGCGCCCGCCCTTCGAGCGCGGGATCACATGGTCGAAGGTCAGATTGTCCCGGGCGCCGCAATAGACGCACTGGAACCCGTCGCGAAGGAACACGTTGAAGCGTGTGAATGCGGGCGGGCGGTCCTGTCGAATGAATTCACGCAGCGCAATGACGCTTGGCAGGCGCATCTCGAAGCTGGGCGAGCGAACCACATGGTCATACTCGGCCACGACCTCGACCCGGCTCAGGAACACGGCCTTCACAACTTCCTGCCAGGGCCAGAGCGAAAGGGGATAATAGCTGAGGGGCCGGAAATCGGCATTCAGAACAAGGGCAGGGCGACCATTGGGCGGTGTCGACACGATTTCAGCCATCGCGGCGATCCCCGGCATTTCGAACTGGACTATCGACAGCGAACCAAGTGAAGACGAACACCCTCCGTTGCTTAGCGCTACATACACGATTCCTGACGACAATATTATGACAAGCCCGGCGCCAAGGCGAGCCTTTTGCTCATTTTGTGCGATGGGCGTTGATCCAGGCCCAGAGAAGATGCGCTGCCACGCCGCGCCAGGGCCGCCAGTTTTCAGCGATTTCAGTGAACGCGTTCGCGTCGGGCCGCTCCTGCCAGCCTGAAAGAAGGCGATAGCTCTCCATCAACCCGAGATCGGCACGCGGGAAGGCGTCGAACTGGCCGCCCGCATAGAGCAGGTACAGCTCTGCAGTCCACGGACCGATCCCGCGGATTGCCGTCAGGTGCTTGCGCGCTGCGTCAGCGGGCAGGGTTTCAGGGCAATCCAGGTCAAGTGCGCCACTGTCGACAGCGGTCGCAATTGCGCGCAGATGACCCATCTTGGGCCGCGAAAAGCCGCACGCGGCAAGGGCGTCGTCATCAAGCTCAAGCAGCGAGTTTGCGGTGACGGTGCCAAGATGCGATTCCAGCCGTGACCAGATGGTTGCCCCTGCGCGGGTCGAGATCTGCTGGAAGGCGACCATGCGGGCAAGCGTGGCATAGCTGCGCGGCGCAGCCCGCCATTGCGGGCAGCCGACCGTGTCATAGGCGCGTGAGAGCGCGCCGTCCTTGCCGGCAAGGGCCAGGCAGGCCGCTTCAAGGGCGGGATCGGGCTGCGCGTTCAAAGGGCCGACGCAATATCGGCATCCACGATCCGGTTTCCGAGGAAATACAGCCCGTCATTCCGGATCGAGATGCTGAGAAACTTGCCGTCTCTCGAGGCGGCAGCGACCATGTCGAGCGCCGTTTCTGTCTGTTGGTCGAGCCGTCCATGTTCACGCAGCGCGGATTTGAGCCTTTCATGATCCTCGACCCGCACATCGATCGTGCCTTCGATATCCCCGCGCGCGTTCCGGTCGAGCCGTCCGCGCGCCCCGATATCTGCCGGTCCCCAGTCCAGCTCCAGCTGGGCGAGGGTAATCTCGCCGCCGAGCGCAAGGATCGCGCCGGCAAGACGCTCGATACCGCCACTGGTTTCAAGCGCTGGGATGGCCTGGCTGGCCTCTGCCCGCAGGATCGAGGGCCCGAAACGATTGCCGAGGAATTCCGCATCCGGGATGGGCCGCGCCAGTTCCAGCAATTTCCATTGCGTCTGCAGCTGCAGCATTTCCGGCTCCCCGGGCGGGGGGCGCAGGTGGAATTCGAAACCCTCAGCCCGGCCAAGCGTTTCCCGCCCATTGCCGGCACTGAGTGTGTCGATCGCCACCGAGATCCTGCGAATGCCTTCATTGGTCCAGGACAGGCTGCCCGCTGACCTGCGTCCGAGGTCGATGCTGTAACTCTCGCCCTCGATATCCAGCATGTTACGGCCCGGCGTGCGGGCGATGACGTGCTGCCAGTTCCAGGGCTGCATCACCAGTTGCAGGCTCTCGCCCTGCCAGCGCTGGGCAGCGCGCGGATCGCCATAGACCGGCTGTTCAACATTCAGCGCAAAGCGGAACGGATACCCGCCAAGCGACTTCGATGAGTATTCCACGATGCGGCCGGCGGCGCGCTCATCGGCAATCCATGCGTCAATGCCCTCGTCGAGAAGGCTTCTTGCCCAGGCCCAGTAGGCCGAATAGGCCGCGACAAGGAGCGCAAACAGGAAGAACGGAAAGAAAATCCAGAAGCCGCGACGCTTGCGGGGCTGGGCGTGCGGCGGCCTAATCATTTTCCAGATCCTTGAGCGTTCGGCCCTGCGCGCAGAGCCCTTCTTCCAGCAGCCTGGCAGAGGCCGGTTCGATTGCTGCTTCCAGTTCGCGCATCAGCGCGCGTCGGTCCATATCTGCGGGCAATTGTGGCAGGATTTCGAAGATTGCCGGTCCAGGCCGGCGGATGAAACCCCTTGCCGGCCATGTCAGTCCGGAATTTGTTGCCACCGGCACCACGGGCAGGGCGAGACGCTGGTGCAGGCTGGCGATTCCGGCGGCGAAATAGCGCGTCGGGCTTGCCGGCTTGTGGCGGGTTCCTTCGGGAAAAATCACGATGACCCGTCCCTGTCCGGCCAGCGCTTCGGCTTGCCTGGTCATTGACCTGAGCGTGCGCGCCGCCCCGCTGCGGTCAATCGGGATCATGCCTGCCTTCAGGGCGTACCAGCCCAGGATTGGATACCAGAGAAGTTCGCGTTTCATGATGATGGCCGGGGCCGGCGTGATCAGGAAGGGGATGAAAACATCCCACATGCACTGGTGCTTTGCGGCATAGATGAACGGGGTGTCGGGTAAGTGCGCGGTGCCGCGTATCTGCGTTTTCACGCCGCAGATCCAGCGCAGCTGGAAACGTATGAGGCGAACGAAAAGCCTGATCCCGAACAATGCCACCGGTCTTGGAAGCAGCAGGGACGGCAGCCAGGCCAGGCCAAGGAGCGCCATGGTCGTGTACATGCAGAAAACGAAGATGGCCGAGCGCAGTGCATTCATGTCGCTCACCTAAACGCACGCCCCGCCCAGGTCACGCGCCATTTCGCCCATTCCAGCATCAGGCCGTAGAGCGACTTCCTGTCTTTCAGGACGCGCCGCGCATCGATCTTTGTCCGCACCGGAGCTGGATGAAGGATGACATCGGGCATCGCTTTGCTGAGGTGTATGAGGCTGCGCGGCATGTGATAATCGGAAGTGACGACAAGCAGGGAGCCAAATCCCCCTTCTGCCGCCCAGTGCGCGGTTTCCCTTGCATTGCCGCGGGTAGTTTCGGCCTCGTAGCCGACATCGACACAGCATTTGTAGAGGGATGGATCGCCGCCCGCACGGCGTGCCACTTCGTCGCCCGACACATTCGGGTTGACGCCGCTGATCAGCAGTTTTTCGCCGCGTTCCTCTCCCAGGAGCCGCATTCCCTCGGCGATCCGCAGGCCAGAGCCGCCGGTCAGGACAACGATCGCATCAGCGCGGGTTGCCGGGGCGAGCGGCGCCATGCCGGTGACGCGGGCGCGAAAATCAAGAAAGTCCCAGGCAGCGAGTGCAAGCACGCCGATTACCAGGCCCCGGCGCCAGGCAATCCCTTTCAGACCGGACGCTTTCGCCATGGCACTTACAAGCTCCCCTTCAGGGCGCGCATGACCGTGAAGCGCGCCGCCATGCGGGCTGCGACCGCCGCGATGATCGGCGTTGCGATCAGGATGAGGAAATCCAGAAGATCCAGTGAAAGCTGCGGCAGCAACCCGCTGCGCCCGCCTCTTGCAGATGCCATCGACAGCACCAGCGCGGTGGTGCCAAGCGCGAACAGCGCGCCGACCCCACCGGCCTGCAGCCCCAGCAACCAGAACCGTCTTTCAAACAGGCGCGAAATGAAGCGGTCAGTCGCACCCGACAGGTGCAGCACCTCCACGATGTCGCGCCGCGCCAGGAGCGCCGCATGCGTCGCAAATGCTATCACGGCCACCGCTGTGGCGCCCAGCAGCAGCACTGTCGATATCGCCACGAGCCGGACAACGCCGAGCGCGCGGCGCACATCTCCCGCCCATTGTGAATGTGCGTCCACGATTGCTCCGATCCCGGCTTCGGTGAGGCGCCGCTCGATCACCGCATCAATGTTTCTTGCCCCGGCCCCAGCCTGCACATCAAGGATCAAGGGAAGCGGCAGGCCCGATGGCAGCCCGCCGGAGCCAAAGCTCGGCTCCAAAAGCTGTTCGACTTCCGCAGCCTGCAGGATGCGCGCGTCTTCAACGCCCTCGGTCGCCAGCACCACATCAAGCGCCTCGCCGGCCCCGCGCCGGTCCTCTCCCTGCAGCCGGATTGTCAGTTGCCCCTCGACCTCGGCTGTCCAGCCGCGTGCGGCGCCATAGCTCGCCCTCGCCGACAGGGCCGCCAGGGCGGCAAGAAAGCACAAGGCGCAGACCACGAAGAAAAGTGCGGCCTCGCGCGCATCGCCGGCGGGCAGGAGGGGTGTCTGCCGGCTCATGTCGCAGAGGCCCCGAATTCGATGTCGCGAACAAGCAGCCCGTGCTGCAACCTGAGCACCGGTGCATTCATTTCCCGGATGAGGGCGAGATCATGTGTCGCGATCAGGACCGTGGTGCCCAGTCGGCGGTTCAGCTCACCGAAAAGGCGCAGCAGTCTCGATCCCATTTCGGGGTCCACATTGCCGGTCGGTTCATCGGCGATCAGCAGGTCCGGCTTGTTGACCAGCGCGCGGGCAATCGCCACGCGTTGCTGCTCGCCACCGGAAAGTTGCGGCGGGTTGGCGTGGATGCGCGGGCCCAGTCCGACCCAGCGCAGCAGCTCTTCGACATCGGCGCGATACTCCGTTTCCCGCAGGCCCTGAACCACCAGTGGCAGCGCTGCATTTTCGTAAGCGGTCAGGTGGTCGAGCAGCCGGAATTCCTGGAACACAATGCCGATCCGTTGTCGCAAGACCGCAATCTGGTCGCGCCTGAGTGCGCTCACCCGGCGGCCGAAAAGCGAGATATCGCCACGGCTTGGCGGCAGGGCGAGGTAGAACAGTTTCAGCAGGCTGGTCTTTCCGGCACCTGAAGGCCCGGTCAGGAAGGTGAAGGATCCGGGCTTCAGGACAAGGTCGATGCCCGACAGCACATCTTCGGCGCTGTCATAGCGCAGCGCCACATTGTCGAGGCGTACCGCTTCGTCGCTCATAAGTTCGGGGTTGCGTTGTCTCATGGCCCGATAGATATCTCCCCCGCACAAACAGTGCGTGAACAATAGACCATTGGTGCGAATTGCGCGATTGTCCAAGCCATGATCCTCACCTGCCCGGCCTGTGAAACGCAATATTTCGCTGACGATTCCACGATCGGCAGCGAGGGACGCAGCGTCAGTTGCGCTGCTTGCGGCCATGCCTGGTTTGTCCGTGCCGTCGGCGAGACCGACAATACAACCCAAAGCACGCCTGCCGCGCATGAGCGCTATCTCGAAATGGTTCGCAATCGCCGGAAAAAACGCTCGCGGGCGACCAGCGTGATCGTCTGGCTTGTCTCCGGTTCGGCATTTGCGGCCACGATCATCGCCGCTGTGATGCTGCGCGATGATGTGGCGCGCGCCTGGCCGCAGTCTGCGAGTATCTACCGCGCCGTTGGACTTGACGTGAACAGTTTCGGGCTGGATTTCGAGAATGTGGAACGCAAAAGGGAATTGAAGGGCACGATGCCCGTGCTTTCCGTGGCTGCCGACGTGCGCAATGTGACCCGCAGCGAGCGCGACGCACCGACCGTGCGGGTCGGGCTGCTGGATGATTATGGTCGCGAGATTGCGTTCATTCTCGCCGATATCGAGCCCGCGCGGATCGCTTCCGGCGAGGCCGGCCGTTTCGAGGCGATACTGGAAAACCCCCCGGTCGACTCCTACAGCCTGAGCCTGCGTTTCATCGCGCGTGAGGATGCTGTCGCCATCAGGGCGCAGGCGCAGCGCGCCGCCCGCAGCGATCCCGGCCAGCAGCAGCCATGAGCGCAGGACCTGAAATCAAGCCGGTCCTCAGCGAGGGCGAACTGGCGGCACATGTCGACGCGCTTGCCCAGCGCCTGGCGTCACGGATGACCGGCCCGTGGACGGTTGTTTCGATCCTGATCGGGGCCATCCCGTTTACCACCGACCTGATGAAAGCCCTGGCACGCCGGGACATCCATCCGGTGCTCGACGTGCTCTGGCTGGAAAGTTATCGCGATGCGCGGGAAAGCTCGGGCCGCGTCGTGGTTCGCGCGGATGTCTCGCGGCCCGTTGCGGGCCGGCATGTGCTGGTCGTCGACGATGTTTATGATTCCGGGCGCACGCTGTCCTTTGCGCGCACCCACCTTCTGGCCAAGGGTGCGCTGGACGTGGTGACCTGTGCGCTGGCGCGCAAGCCCGGTGCTCCGCCTGACGGGGTTGATTTTCACGCCTTCGAGGCGCCGGACCGGTTTCTGGTGGGATACGGTATGGATGATGCCGGTCGCCTGCGCGGTCTGCCCTATATCGGCGCGCTTGACTGATA
>CAYXQV010000049.1:0-13345 GCA_964467505.1 uncultured Hyphomonadaceae bacterium
AGGCTTTCCGACCATGGGGCCTCGCCGGCCAGACGGACGATTTCACGGCCCTGGCGATCATAAACGACCGTTGTCGGAAAACCGCTGGCGCCGGCCCCGTAGACCACGTCCCAGTCCGACGGCGGGGCATGGTAGAAATCAAGCGTCCCGCCGCTCAGTTCATCCAGCCGGCGGCGGGCATAGGTCTCATCGTCTGCCTCGTCGACACTGATCGCGATGACCTCGAAAGCCTCGCCGCCGCGGGCGGTCTGCAGCGCGCCGAGATGGGGCATTTCCCGCTCGCAAGGGGCGCACCAGGTCGCCCAGAAATTGACAAGGACGACGCGCCCGCGAAAATCTGCAAGTGTCGTCGGCGTGCCTTCGGGACCGGCGAACGCCGCGTCTGGTGCGACCGCTCCGGAGCCGGAAAAATCAAGCTTCGACATCTCCTCTACGGCAAACCGGTCGAGACGGTTACCTTCCGGGCGTCCCCCGGTTGCGGCAAACAGGGCATAGACAATCGCCAGTCCTGCGAGCAAGACAAGGGCGAGGTAGACATAACGGGTGATCCGTGTCGGCATATCCGGCAGGGCTCCTTCAGATGACGTGAGACACGAGGCGAGTATGGCGGCAGGTGACGCAAAGGGCCAGCAGATTTGGGGCGGACGGTTCGCCGCAAGCCCTTCCGACATCATGGAGGCAATCAACGCCTCGATCGATATCGACCGGCGTCTTGCCCAGGAAGACATCGCCGGCTCGCGTGCCCATGCTGACATGCTGGCGGAAATGGAGATAATTTCCGCGCAGGACAATGACGCCATCCAGTCGGGCCTCGACCAGGTGGCCGAGGAGATTCGCACCGGCATCTTCCCGTTCGATCGCGCGCTTGAAGACATCCACATGAATATCGAGGCGCGCCTGAAAGCCCTGATCGGCGAGCCCGCTGGCAGGCTTCACACAGCCCGCTCGCGCAATGACCAGGTGGTGACCGATTTCCGGCTCTGGGTGCGCGGCGCCCTTGCCGAGGCTGGTGCCAGGCTGGCGGCCTTGCAGCGCGCGCTGGTGCGCCGGGCTGAAGGCCACCACGACACCGTGATGCCGGGCTTTACCCACCTGCAGACCGCCCAGCCTGTCACGCTTGGCCATCACCTGCTGGCCTATGTCGAAATGGCCCAGCGCGACCTTGCCCGCCTCAATGACGCGGCCTTGCGGGCCAATGAATGTCCGCTTGGCGCTGCCGCGCTGGCCGGCACAGGCTTTCCGATCGACCGGGACATGACCAGCGAAGCGCTCGGGTTTGCCCGGCCCATGGCCAATTCCCTCGATGCCGTCTCGGCGCGCGATTTCGCGCTGGAGGCCCTTGCCGCGCTTGCCATCGCGGCCACCCACCTGTCGCGTCTTGCCGAGGAGATCGTGCTGTGGACATCGGCCCAGTTCGGCTTTGCCCGCCTGTCCGATGAGTGGTCGACAGGCTCGTCGATCATGCCGCAGAAACGCAATCCCGATGCGGCCGAACTCGTGCGCGCCAAGGCCGCCCTGATCGCTGGTCATTTCGTCAGCCTGCAGGGCGCCGTGAAGGCATTGCCGCTGGCTTATGCCAAGGATCTGCAGGACGACAAGGCGCTGACATTCGCCGCTTTCGACACGTTCGACCTGTGCGCGCGGGCCATGACCGGCATGATCGAGACGATCGCATTTCATCGCGATACGATGGCTGCCGCAGCAGGTCGCGGCTTCTCGACGGCGACCGACCTTGCCGACTGGCTGGTGCGCGAACTTGCCCTGCCGTTCCGCGAGGCCCACCATGTCACTGGAGCCTTGGTTGCAAGGGCCGAGGCAAGCGCTTGCGACCTTGCCGATTTGTCATTGGAAGAGATGCAGTCAGTTCATGCAGGTATCACGCAGGCTGTCTTTGATGTGCTCACCCCGGAGCGATCGGTGGCGAGCCGGACATCACTTGGCGGCACAGCCCCTGTTCGAGTGCGCGAACAAGTGGCACAATGGAAACGAAGACTGGGAATGGATGTATCATGACAACTGGAAACCTTGCCAAACCGATCCTCGCCCTGGCGCTGCTTGCCGGGCTGTCAGGCTGTGGCCTGCAGGGGGATCTCACCCGGCCAGACCCGCTTTTTGGTGACCCGGGCGAGCGCGGCGAGGCGGGACTGCCGTCGCGCAGTGTCGATACGGGGCTTGCGAACAGCGACCCGCTCGGCGATTTTGACGAGACCGGGGACATCGACGATGATGAAGGCGATACACCCGATGCCGAGGATGAATTGCTGGGCGGACCGGAAGGATAAAACAGCATGCGTTATATCAGATGGGGATTGGGCGGCCTTCTGGCCGCTGCAGGGCTTGCAGGCGCGTGTGCCGGTCCAACGCCCACCCACGTCACGTCGCAGCCCAGCCAGGGCCATGACATTCCGCTGGATGCACCCGTGGAGTTTGTCGCAAATCGTGCCAGCGGACCAAGACTGAACAGCCTCGGCGGGGAGATACCCAACCCGGCGCCGAGCCGCCCGGTCGACGAGGCCGGGATCAACGAACCGACACCTGGCTGACACGCGCGCCGGATGCACCATTTTCACTACCGCGAGGGCGAACTTCACTGCGAAGAAGTGGCGCTGACACGGATTGCCGAAGCCGTCGGTACGCCGTGTTATGTCTATTCGACAGCAACCATGACGCGGCATGTCCGCGTGATCGCCGCAGCCTTCACCGATATCGACGCCCTGATCGCCTATTCGGTCAAGGCCAATGGCAATCTCGCCGTGCTTGCCACGCTGGCCCGGCTCGGCTGCGGGGCAGATGTCGTCTCGGGCGGCGAGCTGCGGCGCGCGCGGGCCGCAGGTGTTACGGCCGCGCAGATTGTGTTCTCCGGTGTTGGCAAGACGCGCGAGGACATGGCCCTGGCGCTCGGCGAGGGGATTCACCAGTTCAATGTCGAAAGTGCCGGCGAACTGCAGGTCCTGTCGGATGTGGCAAGTGCGATGGGCCAGAGCGCGCCGGTGGCCCTGCGTGTCAATCCGGATGTCGCTGCGGGCGGACACCGCAACATCTCGACCGGCAAGGCGGGTGACAAGTTCGGCATTGCCTGGAATGACGCACCCGCGCTCTACGACATGGCAGGGCGCCTCGCAGGCATCCGCGTGATCGGCGTCGATGTTCATATCGGCTCGCAGATTTCAGACCTTGCGCCGATGCGTGCAGCGTTCGAAAAGACCGTGGACCTGGCGAGAAACCTGCGTGCGCGCGGCCATGAAATCACGCGCATCGATGTTGGCGGCGGGCTCGCCATTCCCTATCGCGAGGGCGACATGCCCGCCCCGCCGTCCGACTATGCCCAGATGATACGAGACGTGATCGGCGATTTCGATGTGCAGGTGATCCTTGAGCCAGGCCGCGTTATCATGGGAAATGCCGGGGTGATGCTGACACAGGCACTATATCTCAAACAGGCGCCTGATCGCACCTTTCTTGTGGTTGATGCCGGGATGAACGACCTGATGCGACCGGCACTCTACGAGGCGCATCACGACATCTGGCCGGTCCACCAGCCCCCCCGCGCCGACAGCCCGGCCACTTACGACATTGTCGGGCCAATCTGCGAGTCCACCGACAAGTTCGCCGCTGCTCGCCAGATAGCGGCGGTGCGCCCCGGCGACAGGCTCGCCATCATGTCTGCGGGTGCCTATGGTGCCGTCCTGTCGTCACAATACAATGCCAGACCACTCATACCCGAAGTCCTGGTCGATGGTGACAGGTTCGACATTGTTCGCCGCCGGCCCAGCTTCGAAGAGATGACACAACTGGAAGAGTTTCCCGATTGGCTGACCTGAACGCCATCCCCGGCCTGAAGCGCCGCATTTCCGCGACGCGCGCGCGCATGAGCCGGCTTGCGCTGGTGCGCGCCTGGTGGCCGTTCCTTGCTTTTGTCGCACTCTTCATCGGGTTTGCGCTTGCTGGCCTGTTTGACCGGCTTGCGCCCGGCACGGCTGCCGGCCTTGCGCTGTCGGCGTTCATCGCAGCCATTCTGCTGTCAATCCACAGTGCGCGGCGCCATCGCCGGGTCTCTCGCGACGAGGCGATAGACTTTCTGGACCGTCAGTCGGACCTTCGCCCGATCAGCGGGCTCACCGACCGGCCGGCGCGCCCGCAGCCCTCCGGTCGCTCGCTCTGGCAAGCCCATACGCAGCGATTGGCGCAGGCTGCCGAAAACCTGCAAGTCCCCGGCTTCGGGGCAGACTGGCGCCGGCTCGACCCGGCCTTCCTGCGCTACATCGTACCGCTGGTGCTGATCGGGCTTGTCGTGGCGGCCGGCAGCGAGGCCCCCGGACGCCTGAAGCGCGCCGCCCTGCCGGATATCGGTGCGCTGGCGGGTGCGCAGGACATGGCATTCGAGGCCTGGATCACGCCGCCGGACTATTCGGGCAAGGCGCCGGTATTCCTGGAGGCTGGCATGGATGATGTCCGTGTCCCGGCTGGCGCGGTCGCGACGATCCGCGCATTTTCCCGCTCGGCTCCGCAGCTTCGCCACGCAAGCGATGGTAACACGCAAAAGTTGCGCTTTGCCGAAACGCCGGACGGTGCCTATGAGGTCAAGGTCGAGATTGCCGCCGACACCCGCCTTTCCGTGCACTGGTGGGGTGAGCGCGCCGCCTGGAACGTACTCGCTTCGCCTGATGGCGCGCCAAGCGTTGCATTCGCCACGCTGCCGGAGCTGGCGGAGAATGACCATATCCGTTTCGACTGGACCGCATCTGACGATTACGGGATCGAGGCGCTCGAACTTGAGGTCTGGCTTCGCGACCCGCACCCGGCTGCGCCAGGCGCCACTGACCGGCTCTCGGTTGATATTGTCGGTCTCGACCGCCGCCAATCGGAAGATACAGCCGATATTGATGCCACCCGCCATCGCTGGGCCGGCCTGCCGGTGAATGTACAACTGGTCGCCACCGACGCCACCGGCCAGGAAGGGCGCAGTGAGACGATACCCTTCATCCTGCCGGAAAAACTGTTCCTCCAGCCGCTCGCCAAGGCCGCACAGGAAGCACGCGTCACCGTGCTTCGCGAGCCGGGGAGCTATCTGCAGCTTCCGGCCAACCTGCAGGGGCTCCGCCAGGACGCGATCAATACCGCCGTTTCGCAGCGGCTTGGTGCAGCCCCGCCAGGCGTGCAGCGCGCCGCCCTGATGCTCGATGCGCTGACCTTTGAGCCGGAGCGATATTTCCGGGACAAGTCGGTCTATTTTGGACTGCGGATGGCGCATTCCCTGCTCGAAAGCGCACCTGACAAGGCCCAGGCTGACAGTGTCGAGCCGATCTTGTGGGCCGTCGCGCTCAAGGCTGAATATGGCAGCGCGGCCGACGCGTTGCGCGCACTTCTTGCGGCGAAGAATGCTCTGGAACAGGCCCTGCGCGACGGTGCATCCGAAGACGAGATCCGGCGCCTGATGAAAGCCTTCAAGGAGGCCGCGAACAATTACCTCGCCGCGAAGATGGCCGAGGCGATCGCTAACGGGTTGCCCGAAGGCGAAAACCAGACCGACATGGCCCAGCAGGGCGGATCGGGGCTTGGCGGGCAGGATTTCGAGGACATGCTCAGCGCGCTCGAGGATCTTGCCGAAACCGGCGCCAGCGACCAGGCCCGTCAATTGCTGTCCGACATCACCAACATGCTGGAGAACCTCCAGTTTCAGCAGGGCAGTGGCGGCCAGGGCGGTTTTCCGGGCATGCCGGGCGGCGAGGGCGGTGACGAGAACGCAGACGAGGATATGTCGCGCGAAGAACGCGAGATGACAGATGCGCTGGAACGCCTGTCCGATCTCCTGCGCGAACAGCGCGAACTCAATGACGACACACTCGCCGAGCAGCGCGGCGACGGCTCGCAAGCAGCGCCACCCTCGCCGTTCGGCCAGGGTGAAGGTGCCCCCGGCGAGAATGATCGCGGGCCGGGCGAGGGCGCACCAGGCGGTCTGGGCGAGCGCCAGCGCGATCTATCCGAAGAGACCGAACGGTTTGCCGAAGGCGGCGAGACTGGCGAGGAGGGTTCGGGCGCCGGCGGCGAGAATGGCCGCGAGTCGCGCGGTTCTGATGCGCTCAGCGACAATGAGCGCGAGCGTCTCGAAGCCATCGGGCGGTTGCAGGAGCGCGCCGCGCGCGAACTTGAGCGCGGCAATCTCGGCCTGGCCGAGAGGCTGCAGGACCAGACCACGCGGGAATTGCGCGACCTTTCCGATGAATTCGCCGAGGCGCTTGACCAATTGCGGGCTGACGAAGGACGCGAACGCCCGGGCACTGATCCGTTTGGCCGTTCGATGAATGGCGGGCCGGGCGTTGGCAATGACGTCACGATCCCCGACGAGGCCGAGCGCCAGCGTGCCAAGGATATTCTAGACGAGTTGCGCCGCCGCTTCGATGAGGCCGAAGACGGCGACGAGCGCGACTATCTCGACCGGCTTCTGGACCGCTTCTGAGGGGGCCGCCCTGTGTCAGTGCGCCAGCGACCGTCCATTCGGCTAAGTCACTTCGCGCTCAACCCGTCCTGTTCGAACGCAAAGCCCGCATCATGTGTGTCCTGCCAGACGACGCGCGCGCGGTGGCGACCGGCCATTGCCTCGATGGTGAGGATGACATGCTCTGGCAACTCGCCGCGGGTGTGAAACCGCACGCGCACGCCGGTTTCGGAGCGGTCGACAACCACCCCCTTGCGGACATATCCGCTGGGATATGTGACCGATACGACCTTGAATGTTCCGTCACGATCGGTCGTGCGATGTTCGCTGTTCAGGTCGGCGTCGATGTTTTCGGCCACCGCCTCAGTGTCCCGGCCGGATCGGGCGAACAGTTTGCTGATAAGATCAAGGACCAATGCGAGGCTCCGCAAATTCAATGGAATTTCAAGCTTAGATCATGAAACCGGAACCAGTTGGTTAACGAAGGGCAAGGGCCAGCACTGCGCCTTGCGCGGTCCGGCTTTCGGCTTTTCTCGCAGTGCCTGCATCTCAGATATGGCCCTGGCAGGAAATGTTGGCCCTTGGCGACGATGTCTCGAAAAACAGCCCTGAGCGTGATCCAAGTGAGGGCGCAAGCCCGATACGGGATCAGACAAGAATGGTGGGCCCGGCAGGACTTGAACCCGCGACCAAACCGTTATGAGCGGTCCGCTCTGACCAACTGAGCTACAGGCCCCTGTTTGATGAGTGACGAACATGCAACGGCCTTGATCTGGCCGCAATGGGGCTTGTACCGTATTTCACATGTAAAATGGAGGATGCTGTATGTCTGCTTACCCAATTGCCTTTCACGCACTGCGCAGTGGCACAGCTGGCATGGCGCTCGCGCTTGTGCTCGCCAGCGCCGCGACCGCCTTGCCCGCCCAAGCTCAGGAGGCAGCGATGACCGCGCATCCCAATTCAATCCAGCCCGAGACAACCCTGTCGCTGACCGCCTCCGGCGAGGTCATGCGCGAGCCCGATATCGCCTTCATAAGTTCTGGCGTGACGACCGAGGCGGCGACTGCCGGCGAGGCGATGGAGACCAATCGCGCGCGCATGAACGGTGTGATGGAGGCTCTGAAGAAAGCCGGCATCGCCGAGCGCAACATCCAGACCTCGAATTTCTCGCTGCAGCCGCGCTATGAGTATGAAAAACAGGACAATCGCAACAACAAGCGCATTCTTGTCGGCTACCAGGTGTCCAACCAGGTCACGGCCAAGGTCACCGAACTCGACAGGCTGGGCGCCACGCTCGACGCGCTTGTCGAGGCGGGCGGCAACACGTTTTCGGGGCTGCGTTTCGCGCTCGAGGATGACAGCGAGGCCCGCAACGAGGCGCGCCGCCTGGCCATGCTCGAAGCGATGTCGCGCGCAGAAATCCATGCCGAGACCGCCGGCTACGAAATTGCGCGGATCGTGACGATCAATGAGTATGAATCCCAGGGTGGCCCTCGCCCGCAAGCGATGATGGCGCGCAGCGTCGACCTAGCAGAAAGCGCGCCGACGCCGATTTCCGGCGGCGAAGTGGGATATTCGGTTCAGGTCAATGTGACCTTCGAACTGGCGAAATAAGCCCTGCAGGTGCCAGGCAGGCAGCGCGTGGGAGAGGCAGGCCTCGGCGACGAATCGCGGGGGCCATTGATTGCATTCCCCCGCGCCCGCTGCGAGCATGCTGCAAATTATCGTTCAGGGGACTTCGAACATGACTGCCGGGACAGATCTTTCCGCCCAGCCAGGCGCACCGCTTCGCAAACTGGTCGAGAGCGATTGGTTCCGCAATTCCATCATGGGACTGATCATCGTCAATGCGGTGATCCTCGGCGTGCTGACATATGATACGCTGTCGCGACCTCTTGATCGCAGCCTGCGCGTCGTCGACACCGCGATCACCTGGATTTTCGTCTGCGAAATCCTGCTCAAGCTCGTGATCTACCGCGTCGACTTCTTCAGGTCGGGCTGGAACTGGTTCGACTTCACGGTTGTCGGGGTTTCCCTGATCCCGGGCGGGCAGGGCTTCAGCGTGTTGCGGGCACTGCGTGTCCTGCGTGTTCTGCGGTTGCTGCACTTCGTGCCGATGATGAAGCAGGTGACCGAGGCGATGATCCGCGCGCTTCCCGGAATGGGCGCAATCCTCGCGCTGCTTGGGCTGATCACCTATGTCGCGGCGGTCATGGCCACAAACATGTTCGGCGACACCGAGACCGAGGAGGTCGCCCAGCTTTTCTCGGACCTTCCGCGTTCGGCACTTTCCCTGTTCCAGGTCATGACCATGGATGGCTGGCGGTTCGAGGTTGTGCAGAAGGTCGTCGATGACGGTCACCCTTATGCCTGGGCCTTCTTCCTGATCTTCATTTTCGTCGCCAGCTTTCTTGTCCTCAACCTGTTCATCGCCCTGATCGTCGAGGCCCTGCAGATGGAGCAGGAGGCCATGCAGGAAGAGCATATCGAGGCGCTTGAGGAAGACGCCGCCGAAGCCCAGGTCGAGCGCGCGCAAATCCTCGAATTGCTCAAGGAACTGAAGGAAGAGATTTCCGCCATGAAGGCGAAACGGAGCTGACCGCTTTGCGCAGAACGCTGTTGCGAGGTATGATACTGTCCTGCGATGTTAAAAGGGAGGAACAAGATGGCGCAGACCAAGGTTGCGCGCGCGCCCTGGCACCTCTGGGCGGTTGGCATCGTCTCGCTGCTCTGGAACAGTGTCGGCGCCTTCGACTATGTCATGACGCAGACCCGCAATGAGGCATATATGGGCAGTTTTTCTGAAGAACAGCTCGCTTATTTCTATGGTTTTCCGGTCTGGGCTGTGGCGGCCTGGGCCGTGGCAGTCTGGTTTTCGGTCGCCGGCAGCCTTCTGCTGCTCCTGCGCAGCAAGTGGGCCTTCCAGGCTTTTGCACTCTCCATTGTCGGGATGGTGACCTCGTTTGGCTACCAGTTCGCGTCTGGCGGCGGCGAGGTCATGGGTGCGGGCGGTTTCGCATTCACGATCGTGATCTTTGTCATCGCCGTGTTCCTGCTGTGGTATGCTCGTGCCATGCGCGCCCGCATTGTGCTGAGCTGACCGGCGGGGCGCAATCTCGGCTTCTGATTCGCGGAAGGGCGCGCTAGGTGTTCACATCAGACACACACCTGAATCGAGCCGCCCATGCCGTCCGCCCCACTGAATGAAGACTCCCATCTCTACCTGATAGACGCCTCGGCCTATATTTTTCGCGCCTATCATGCGCTGCCACCGCTTTCGCGCGCCTCGGACGGGATGCCCGTCGGGGCGGTGTCGGGCTTTTGCAACATGCTCTGGAAACTGCTTGAGGACCTGCGCGGGCCGGACCGGCCGACGCATTTCGCATGCGTCTTCGACTATTCGTCCTATTCCTTCCGCAATGATCTCTACCCCGATTACAAGGCCAATCGCGACGCGCCGCCCGAAGACCTTCGCCCGCAATTCCCGCTGGTGCGCGAAGCCGCAAAAGCCTTTGCCACGCATGCGCTGGAACAGGAGGGCTATGAGGCTGATGACCTGATCGCGACCTATGCCCGCCGTGCCGAAGGCATGGGCGCGCGCGTCACCATTGTCTCGTCTGACAAGGACCTCATGCAGCTTGTTTCCGCTCGCGTGCAGATGCTGGACACGATGAAGAACAAGACGATGGGCGTGGAGGCCGTGGCCGAGAAATTCGGGGTGACGCCCGACAAGGTCGTCGATGTCCAGGCGCTTGCCGGCGACAGTGTCGACAATGTGCCCGGCGCGCCCGGCATTGGGGTGAAAACGGCTGCCCAGCTGATCGATATGTATGGCGATGTCGAGACGCTGCTGGCAAATGCCGGGGAAATCAAACAACCAAAGCGCCGCCAGACCCTGATCGACCATGCCGACAATATCCGGCTCTCGCGCACGCTGGTAACCCTGAAGGATGATGTTGCACTGGATGTCGGGGTCGAGGATCTCGCCGTTGGCGAACCTGACCCGGCAACGCTCCTGGATTTTCTCGAAGCGATGGAATTTCGCACCATCACCCGGCGCGTGCGCGAGCATTTCGAGCTGGAAGGCGTCAATGTCGAGACCCTGTCGCACGACCAGCCTGGTTTTGACCGCGAGGCCTATGAGACGGTCACCGAGATGGCTCAGCTGGAAGACTGGATCGGCAGGGCTCACCGCGCAGGCGTGTTGGCGGTCGATACCGAGACCGATGCACTCGACGCGATCGCGGGCGGCCTTGTCGGCATCTCCCTTGCGGTGGCCGCCAATGAGGCCTGCTATATTCCGCTTGCCCATGTCGATCCCGATGGCGGCGACCTTCTCGGCAATGGCGCACCCGCGCAGATCGACAAGGATCAAGCCCTCGCCGCACTGAAGCCGCTTCTGGAAGACCCGTGTGTGCTCAAGGTGGGCCAGAACATCAAATATGACCTGGTCGTCCTCGCCCGCCATGACATCAGGCTGTTTCCCATTGATGACACGATGCTGATCAGCTTCGCCCTGCATGCCGGCATGCACGCGCATGGCATGGATGAGCTTTCCGAGCGCTATTTCTCCCACACGCCGATTGCTTTCAAGGATGTCTGCGGCTCAGGCAAGAAACAGATCAGTTTCGACAGGGTCTCGCTGGACAAGGCAACGCCCTATGCCGCGGAAGACGCCGACGTGACCTTGCGGCTCTGGAAACAGGGCAAACCGAGGCTGGCCCGGGAACGGGTCGCAAGCGTTTATGAAACGCTCGACCGCCCGCTTGTCGGGGTGATTGCCGACATGGAGCGTGCCGGGATCAAGGTCGACCGGGAGATCCTCTCGCGGCTGTCATCTGATTTCGCCCAGCGAATGGCCGCGTTCGAGGCCACCGCGCATCAGCAGGCGGGCCACGAATTCAATATCGCCAGCCCCAAACAGGTCG
This sequence comes from uncultured Hyphomonadaceae bacterium, assembly GCA_964467505.1. GTDB lineage: Bacteria > Pseudomonadota > Alphaproteobacteria > Caulobacterales > Hyphomonadaceae > UBA5336. The sequence continues at coordinate 11,365 of CAYXQV010000049.1, forward strand.
GCGATATCCTGTTCGGCGAAATGGGCCTGCCGGGCGGCAGGAAAACCCGGACCGGCGCCTGGGCAACCGGTGCCGATGCACTCGATACACTGGCTGCCGAGGGCCACGAACTGGCGCAGACAATCCTCGACTGGCGCGGACTGTCGAAATTGCGCTCGACCTATACCGAGGCCCTGCAAGAGGCGATCAATCCGCAGACCGGGCGCGTGCATACCAGCTTCTCGCTGGCCGGCGCACAGACCGGGCGGCTGTCGTCGAATGACCCCAACCTGCAGAATATCCCGATCCGCACCGAGGAAGGCCGCAAGATCCGCACCGCTTTCATCGCCGAGCCGGGAAACCTTCTCATTTCCGCCGATTACAGCCAGATCGAGCTCAGGCTTCTGGCCCATATTGCCGGGATCGACGCACTCAGGAAAGCGTTCCATGACGGGCTTGATATCCATGCGATGACGGCGAGCGAGATGTTCGACACGCCGATCGAGGGCATGGATCCGATGGTTCGCCGGCGCGCAAAGGCGATCAATTTCGGGATCATCTACGGGATTTCCGCGTTCGGTCTTGCCAACCAGCTCTCCATCTCGCGTGAAGAGGCCAGCCACTATATCAAGTCCTATCTTGCGAAATTCCCGGGCATCCGCGCCTATATGGATGAGATGAAATCCTTTGCAAAACAGCATGGCTATGTCGAAACCGCCTTCGGGCGCCGCCTGCACCTGAAGGATATTTCCTCGAAAAACCAGGGCGCGCGCAGCTTTGCCGAGCGCCAGGCCATAAATGCGCCCATCCAGGGTTCGGCCGCCGACATCATCAAGCGGGCGATGATCCGCGTGCCGGCTGGTCTTGCCGAACGGGGCCTGAAGGCCCGCATGCTGTTGCAGGTGCATGACGAGCTGATTTTCGAGGCGCCCGAAGATGAAGCCGACCGGGTGATCGCGCTTGTGCGCGAGCTGATGCAGGGCGCAGCAAGGCCGGTGCTGGAACTTTCGGTTCCGCTGGAAGTCGAGGCGCAGGCGGCCAGGACATGGGCCGAGGCGCACTGAACGCGCGACTGTTTCACGTCCACCTGCAGATCGCGTTGTTTGACATTATTCGTCTGCCGGCAGGCCACGGCAGTCGTGGGTGCGTGCTACGCCTGCGCCATTTCTCCATCATGTGACGGCGAAGTTTGCCATTCGCTTTGACGTTCCGCGCCGATGAGATAGTGCTGGCGCGTCGGCAGGGTGTTGACCTGAGGGGTTGGGAAACATGAAGCGCACGCTCGCACTTGTCGTCATTGCTCTTGCCGCAGGGGCTGCGAGCCTCGTCGCGGGCGGACCTGTTCCCGGTGATGTCATGGTCACGCGCGCCTTGCAGGCCATGCTTGGCACCGAGCCTTCCTGGGCGGAGTTACTCACGCGCACTGCGAAGGTGCCGCTTGTCGGGGGCGCACTTGTTCTGGGCGCCGGCCTTGCAGCCCTGCCGGGAGGTTGGCGGGTGGCACTTGCGGTTCCACTTGCCTACGGTTTCGTCTGGCTTGCCGACAAGGCCCTGCGCGCGGCCCTCTTCGTGCCCAAGCCCGATGCCGATGCCGATCTCGTTGCGGTCGCCAGCCTGAGCACTGCCAGCGGCCTGCCCTCCACGTTCGCTCTCGTTTATGCGAGCCTTTTCGGTGCCGTCTTCTGGCTGCCCGGCAAGGGCGTGGCCATGACCGCCGCCCGCATTGCTGCAGCATTGCTTATCCTTGCCGGTTGCAGCGCACGCATCGTGCTGGGCGGACACTGGACGAGCCAGATGATCGCTTCAGTCGCTGTCGGCATCCTTGCAGCCGGCGCGGCTGTGTGGGTTGTCAGGCAGGCCTTGCCAGCCCCCTCGCTTCAGACCTGAACACCCTTGAAGTATCCGCCCTTGTCAAGCAGGTCCTGGTTGCCATTTCCGGTCATCGCGCAAGAGGGCTTTCAAAAGGTCTTGACGCGCTCGACAGCATCCGAGCCTGCAGGCA
>CAYXQV010000050.1:0-13324 GCA_964467505.1 uncultured Hyphomonadaceae bacterium
AATGGCCTGTCGAGCAGTCGCGCAGCCCGCTCGCATGTCGCTTCGGCCGTGTCGAAATGACCGAGTTGGTGGTCGAGGCGTCCCGACCAGCTGACATGCAGCGAATTGCCCGGTTCGAAATGTGCGCGCCTGCGCCGCCCTGCCCCACCATAGACGAGGCCCGCGCGCCGCCCGCGCGTTGCTGTCAGCACATCGACGACCAGCCCGCTCTCGCCGAACCGGCGCGCGCCCAGCACGATTGCGTCATCGCTCCACTGCATGTGCCTGGCCTTTCAGGCGTCGAATTGCAAGCCGAGACCTTCATAGCTCTCACGCCGTTCCTGCCATTTCGGATCGACCTTGACGAACACGAAGAGATGAACCGTGCGCCCGAGAATTCCCGAAAGTTCCTCGCGTGACTTCTGGCCGATCTCGCGGATCGCCGAGCCGCCCTTGCCCAGGACCATGGCCTTGTGACTGTCGCGGCGCACGATAACGACCTGCTGGACCTTCACCGAACCGTCATCGCGCTCCTGCCAGTTTTCCGTCTCCACAGTCAGCTCATAGGGCAGTTCCTGGTGCAGGCGCAGCATCAGCTTTTCGCGCGTGATCTCGGAAGCCAGCAGGCGCATCGGCAGGTCGGCCGTCTGTTCGGGCGGGTAAAGCGCCGGGCCTTCCGGCATCCGGTCTGCCAGCGCGCGGGCGAGCGCATCGATCCCCTCACCATTGACCGCGGAAATCGGGAAAACCTCGTCATATACGCCCTCATCGTTCAGCGCAGCGATCACCGGGAGCACGTTTTCATGCGCGAAGAGATCAACCTTGTTGAGCACGAGAAAAGCGCGTGCGCCGCGTTCCCTCAGCGATGTCATCACGCGGCGGTCATCCTCGATGCAGCGTTTCTGCGCCGCGCTGGCGTCTCCCGCGGCATGGGCGACCCAGCCGGCCGCATCGACCAGGTGAACCCGCACGTCCGCGTCCTGCGCACCGGTCCATGCCGCATGCACCATCGCCCGGTCGAGGCGTTTGCGTGCCTGGAAAATGCCCGGTGTGTCGATCAGGACCAGCTGGGTGTCGCCATGATGTGCAACGCCGCGTATCGCAAACCGCGTGGTCTGCACCTTGTGCGTCACGATCGCCACTTTCGCGCCGACAAGGCGATTGACAAGTGTTGACTTGCCCGCATTCGGGGCCCCGATGATCGCGACGAAGCCGGCGCGCCTGATCGTGTCTGGTTCAGTCGTCATCAAGAGGGTCCACCTGTTCGAGCAGCTTGAAGGCTGCCGCGCGCTCGGCATCCTGTTTTGAGCGGTCAGAGCCGGTCTCGCGAAACGTCCTGCCAACGTGCACTTCGACGGTGAAGCGCGGATTGTGGTCGGGGCCCGTCCGCTCGGTCACCCTGTAGTCGGGCAGGTCATGGCCCTGCGACTGGGCCCATTCCTGAAGCAGCGTCTTGGGATCCTTGATCCGGGCGTGGCGTTCCTCGAATTGCGGCGCAAACGCGCGTTCGATGAAAGCGCGCGCCGTCTTCAGGCCACCATCGAGATAGAGCGCCGCAATCACGGCTTCGCAGACGTCGCCGAGCGTGGATTCGCGCTCGCGTCCGCCATCCGATATTTCATGGTCCGACATCATCACATGCGGGCCGAGATCCACATGCCGGGCGGCGTCCGCGCAGGCGCGCTTGTTGACCAGCCGGTTGAGCCGCAAGGCAAGATCGCCCTCACGCTCCGTGCGCCGCCGGTCGAACAGTCGCTCGGCAATCACCAGGCCAAGCACCCTGTCGCCGAGGAATTCCAGCCTCTGGTTCGATTTCAGCGCGCCGTTGCGACCGTTCAGTGCGCTTGGATGCGTCATCGCGCGGGTCAGAAGGTCGCGGTCGGCAAAATGATGGCCGATCCGGTCTTGGAGTGTCTCGACAGCCTCACGCGAAAGCTGGGGGTGCAGCTGTTTTGCTGCCGTCCTCTGGCGCGTGCGTTTGGGCCGGGACGGTTTCATGCCGCCTCCGAGATTGGACGGGTCTCGATGATGACCAGCGCAAGGGCCCAGGGATAGTCATCGGTCAGGGTCAGGCGAATGCTGGACGTATGGCCCGCCGGCACGAGTTCGGCAAGACGGAAGGCCGCACCGCCGGTCAGTTCCAGCGTCGGCGCCCCGCTCGGCAGGTTGACGACACCCATATGGGTCCAGTGAACGCCGCGCCGGGGCACGCCGGTGCCGAGTGCCTTCGCGCAGGCTTCCTTTGCGGCAAAACGCTTGGCATAGGTCTCGGCGCTGCGGCGGCGCCGTTCCGCCTTGGCGATTTCAAGATCGGTGAACACCCGTCGCTTGAATCGCTCCCCGAACCGTTCGATCGTGCGCTCGATCCGCTCGATATTGCACATGTCCTGGCCCAGCCCGATGATCATCGGCGCGCCTCGTCCATCAGCTCGCGCATGTGGGCGATGGCTGCTTCAAGACCGACAAATATCGCCTCACCGATCAGGAAATGTCCGATATTCAGCTCCGTCAGCTCCGCGATCGCGGCAATCGGCGTGACCGTGTCATAGGTCAGCCCGTGGCCGGCCTGCGGCTCGATACCCATCTCAACCGCCCGGCGCGCACAGTCTGCGATGCGCTGGCGCTCAATTTCAGCAAGCTCAAGGTCGCCGGCCAGCATCAGCTCCACGAACCGGCCGGTATGAAACTCGCAGATATGCGCGCGCATCGAACATGCCGCTGCCAGCTGTACTTCGTCAGGCTCGATGAACAGCGACACCCGGCTGCCATTTTCGCGCAGGGCGGAGATCATCGCGGTCAGCCTGTTATGCTCGCGCGCAGCGTTCAGCCCGCCCTCTGTGGTGCGCTCCTCGCGCTTTTCCGGGACGAACATTGCGGTTTCCGGCCGGAATTTCAGCGCAATGCCCAGCATCTCATCTGTCGCCGCCATTTCCAGATTGATCGGCAGGTGCGTTGCGGTGCGGATACGCTCCAGATCATCATCGCGTATATGGCGGCGATCCTCGCGCAGATGTATCGTGATACCGTCCGCGCCGGCTTTGGTTGCCAGTTCAGCGGCACGCAGCGGGTCGGGATGCTCGCCGCCACGCGCATTGCGCACCGTGGCAACATGGTCGATATTGACACCGAGGCGCAGCTTTCCCGGATCAGGCAAGACTGCGGCTCCCCGGCTTGACCGCCTCAATGGCGGCCAGCTGCGCGGGCACCTCATCGCGCGCATAATCTGGAAAGTCGACGCGCGCCAGCGAGACCAGCCTGGTGGCGACATCCGCGCGCCCGCCCGAGCGGTCGATGATGCACGCCCCGCCAGCAATCTCACAGGGCAGGCTTCCGAGTGCCGCGACGGTCTCGCGAAAGCTCAACCCGGTGGTGACGATATCCTCGACAATCACGACCCGTTCACCGGGATCGATCGAGAAACCGCGGCGAAACTGCAGCTTGCCATCCACGCGTTCGGCGAAGACCGCGCGTGCGCCAAGATGGCGCGCGGTTTCGTAGCCCGGGATGATCGCGCCCACAGCCGGGCCTGCGACCACATCCACCTCTCCCAGTTCGGCAATGATCCGGTCGGCGAGCGCGCGGCACAGCGTCTCGGCCAGTTCCGGCTGGGAAAACACCAGCGCCTTCTGCAGGAAGACCGGGCTGTGGCGACCCGAGGAGAGGATGAAATGCCCCTCCATGAGCGCGCCAGCCTCGCGAAAGATATCGAGAACGTCCTGTGTGTCCATCCTCACGCCTCCTGTTCGCGCACGGCCCGGTCAACGACAGCGAGTGAACGCAGTGCTGCGAGGATCTGGGTGAGTCGGCGCGCGTCTTCCACCTCTATATCAAGAAAGAGATCGATGAAGTCGGCCGTTCGCTTGTCGGTTTCGACGGCCACGATATTGCCGTTTGACTGCGCCACGGCGGTACACAGCATGGCCAGCACCCCCTTCTGGTTGGCAGCCGTCACCCTGATACGTCCCACAGCGACCGCGCCGGTCTCTGCAAGCTCGGTCCATCGCAGGTCCACCCAGGCGTCGGGCTGGTCGTCATATGCGGCCAGCTTGCCACAGAAGATCGTATGGACGACCAGACCCACATCGGGCTGTTGTATCCCGATGATCCGGTCTCCCGGCAATGGCCTGCAGCATGCGGCAAGGTGCAGCGTCACGCCCGGCGTCAGGTCAGCGCCCGAGACAAGCATCGTTGCGTGTTCGTCATCGGCCCGCATGCGTGACGGATCGGCTGCGATCTCGACCTTGTGTCCGGGAAACACCGTTTCGATGAGTTCGCGCACGCTGATCTTGCCGCGCCCGGCAGCTTCCGCCATGTCCTCGCCGCTCTCGTAACCCGCGCGCGCCGCCACCGTATCGAGACGCACGGTCACCGGGTCGATGCCGGCGCGTCGCAGCGACTGGCGGATAAGACCCTGCCCGAGCCGGCGGAATTCGCGCCGCTCCCGGCTGCGCACCAGCCGGCGCAGCGAGGCGCGGGCTCGCCCCGTGATCGTCATCGCCTCCCAGCCCGTAGGCGCCGCCGGCTCGCGTCCCCGCAGGATCTCGACCACGTCTCCATTGTCCAGTTCGGTGCGCAGGGAGCGGGTCTCGCCATTGACCCGCACGCCCGTGCAGGTGTCACCGACCGCAGTGTGCACGGCATAGGCAAAATCCAGCGGCATTGCCCCGCGCGGCAGAACGACCAGGCGCCCTTTCGGTGTGAAAGTGAACACGTGTTCGCGGTACATTTCGAGCTTTGCATGCTCGAGAAATTCATCCGGCTCGGCCTCATGCGCGATCAGTTCGGAGAAGGCGCGGAGGTTGGTTTCCGGATCAAGCCCGACAGCGCGCGCGGAGTCCGGATCGAAACCGTAAACACTGTTCTTGTAACCCCAATGGGCAGCCACGCCATGCTCGGCTGTCTGGTCCATTTCCTCGGTTCGGATCTGCAACTCGACGCGCCGGTTGCCGGACGCGCGCACGGTCGTGTGCAGCGAGCGATAGCCGTTCGGCTTGGGCACGGAGATGAAATCGCGAAACCGGTCGGGAAGGCATGCCCAGACCGTATGGACCAAGCCCAACACGTGGTAGCACGCGCTCACATCGGAAACGATGATGCGAAATGCGAAAATGTCGGCAACATCGCGGAAGGAGATGGATTTGCGCTCCAGCTTGCGCCAGATTGAATAAGGTGACTTGCGCCGACCCTTGATCCGGCAGGCAATCTCGCCGGCCTCCATCAGTGCGGTCAGGTCCTCGCGTATCCGTTCCAGGTCGACCTGGTTTTCCCTTGACAGATCCTCCAGGCGGTACTGGATCGCGCGGCGTGCTTCGGGATTGATCTGCTCGAAAGAGAGATCCTCTAGTTCCGAAGCGACATGGTAAAGGCCGACCCGCCGGGCAAGCGGGGCATAGATTTCCATGGTCTCGCGGGCGATGCGCTCACGCTTGTCACGCTTCGACAGGTGGTGGATCGTGCGCATATTGTGCAGCCGGTCCGCGAGTTTGACCAGCAGGACGCGGATGTCATTGACCGTGGCGAGAATGAACTTCTGGAAGTTCTCCGCCTGTTTCGTCTCTTCAGAGCGGTATTCGAGCCGGGTCAGCTTGGTGACGCCGTTCACGAGGTCGGCTGCATCCTCGCCGAATTGCCGGCGCACATCGTCGAGCGTGATCGAGGTGTCCTCGACCGTGTCATGCAGCAGCCCGGCAATGATCGTGACCTCGTCGAGCCGCACCTGGGTAAGCAGTTCGGCCACTGCGACGGGGTGGGAATAGTATGGCTCGCCCGACGCGCGCAATTGTTCGCCATGGTGCTCGCGCGCGAAGTCGAAAGCGCGTGCCAGCCGGTCAGCGTCTGCACCCGGATGGTAGGCCAGGACCCGGTCGACCAGTTCCTGTCGCGTCAGTGTCCCGGTTTCAAGGGAAAGCGAGCGGGCGTGCGGCAGGCCCGTATCGGCGCCGATCGCCGCCGGCAGGCCAGCCATTGCGGTCACACCCGGTCTTCGCGTCCGGATTCCAGTTCGGCCTGGTAAGCGCGCATGACGTCATCCTCGCTGGCCGCCGGTCCGGACTCCAGTGCGAGGCGATCACCCTCGCGCTCGCTTTCTTCGCCCACATCAATGTCCTGCAGGCTCGAAATGAGTGCTTCCTTGACCACTTTCAGGTCAACGCTGCCATTGGCGATCTCGCGAAGCGACACGACCGGGTCCTTGTCATTGTCGCGCAACACCGTCATCGGCGAGCCCTCGCGAATCATGCGGGCGCGGTGCGCCGCCATCAGCACCAGCTCGAACCGGTTGGGAACAACTTCGATACAGTCTTCGACAGTGACACGGGCCATGGACGAACATTCTCCTTATCAGCCGGACATGATACGATTGCTGCGCCTGCGTGACAACCACCGAAATGAAATTGGCGTATTGCGCCGGCAGGATCGCTTGATTATCGCTTCCGCTCCCCGCCAACGGGACACCATCACGGGTGGGACCGACATTATTGGATGAATAAATGGCATTCTACAAAGATGAACGTATCGCGCTCTTCATTGATGGCGCAAACCTCTATTCGGCCGCCAAGGCGCTCGGCCTTGAAATCGATTTCCGCAAACTCCTCGACGAGTTCCAGACCAAGGGCCGGCTCCTGCGGGCCAATTATTACACAGCCCTGCTGGAGAATGACGACTATTCCCCCATCCGCCCGCTCGTCGACTGGCTCGCCTATAATGGCTTCAATGTCATCAGGAAAGCCGCAAAGGAATTCACCGACCGTGACGGGCGCAGGCGCGTGCGTGGCAACATGGACATTGAACTGGCCGTCGACATGCTGGAAACCGCCGCACATGTCGATCATGTGGTGCTGTTCTCGGGCGATGGCGATTTCCGGCGACTGGTCGAGGCGGTCAAGGCGCGCGGCGTGCGGGTCTCGGTGGTCTCCACGGTCAAGTCCCAGCCGGCCATGATTGCTGACGACCTGCGCCGCGAGGCCGACGTGTTCATCGATCTTGACGACATGGCAGAGCTGATCGCGCGCCCGAGACGCGACAATGACGCAGGGTGACACCGCACCGGAGCCCGCGCCTGACTGTGCGCTCTGCCCGCGCCTGGTGGCGTTTCGCTATGACACCGCGCGGGAAAGTCCGGACTGGTTCAACGGCGCGGTGCCATCCTTCGGGCCGAGCGATGCGCGCCTGCTGATTGTCGGGCTCGCGCCTGGCCTGACCGGGGCCAATCGCACGGGGCGACCGTTTACCGGCGACTGGGCCGGCGACCTGCTCTATGCGACGCTGGCGCAATTCGGCTTTTCCAACGGGCATTATGACAGGCATGCCGGCGACGGGCTGGAACTTGTCGACGCGATGATCACCAATGCGGTGCGCTGCGTGCCCCCGCATAACAAGCCGGTGGGCGCGGAAATCACCACCTGCCGCGACTTCCTCACCGCGCGCATCGCCGCCCTGCCCCGGCTTGAAATGATCGTCACGCTGGGCAGGATCGCACATGACTCGACCGTGCGTGCGCTCGGCTTGAAACTGAAGGACTACCCGTTCGGCCACGCGGCAGAATATCAGCTGGCAACGCCCCGCCCGCTCGGCCTCGTCGCGAGCTATCACTGCTCACGCTACAACACCAACACCCGCCGCCTGACCCCGGAAATGTTCGCTGCGGTGTTCGCACGCGTGCGCGAGGTGCTGGACGGCGCGAGGACGTGAAGGGGCGCGGGGACGCGTTCTATCCTCCCCCGCCCCACGGGGCCCTTCGACCTTGCTCAGGATGAGGGTGGCCGGCGTAATTCTTATCCTCCCCCGCGAGCGGGGGAGGTGGCCCGCGAAGCGGATCGGAGGGGGCATCCCGGAACCCGCCAAAAAACGCTGTCTCACAAACTACGAGTCCGCTATGCCCCCATCGCCCCTTCGGGGCACTTCCCCCGCGCGGCGGGGGAAGATAAAATCTGCGCGGGTCACTCCTCATCCTGAGCGAAGTCGAAGGGCCTCGCGGGGCGGGGGAAGACAGGCGCAGGTCCGCTTCCTTCCTACCCCTCCCTGATCAGTCTGGCCTTCTGGCGGTCCCAGTCGCGTTTGGCTTCGACGTCACGTTTGTCGTGGGACTTGCGGCCCGTGGCGATGCCGATCAGCAGTTTCGCGATGCCGCGCTCGTTGAAATACAGCTTCAGCGGCACGATCGTGCGCCCTGAGCGCTCGACTTCCTGGGCGAGACGCGCCAGTTCGCGCCTTGAGACCAGCAATTTTCGCTTGCGTTTGGGCTCGTGATTGAACCGATTGGCAGCCGTGTAGATCGGGATGTCGCCATTGATCAGCCACAGTTCCCCGCCCTCGACCGAGGCATAGGATTCAGCGATATTCGCCTTGCCCTCGCGCAGGGATTTGACCTCCGAGCCGACAAGCATGATCCCCGCCTCCAGCGTGTCCTCGACACTGTAATCGCGCCGGGCACGCCGGTTCTCGGCCACCAGCCCGTCGCCGCGGCCCTTTGTCTGATTGGTCTTTGCCATTTCCGATCCTGTCAGATGCCAGCGCGTTCCAGCGCCGCATCGATCACCCTGATGGCCTCATCATCTGGGCCCACAAGCGGCAGGCGCAAGTCCGCACGGCACAGGCCCAGCCGCGCGAGCGCATATTTCGTCGGTCCCGGACTGGGGCTCTCGAACAGCGCCTTGTGCAGGTCAAACAGCTCTGCATCGATCTCGCGGGCCGTGTCGAAATCGCCTGCCAGCGCTGCAGCGTACATGGCTGCGGTCTTTTCCGGCACGACATTGGCCGTCACCGAGATGCAGCCCCTGCCGCCGGCTGCGCAGAAGGCCAGCGCGGTGGGATCGTCGCCCGACAGCAGCACGAACTGAGCCTCACCGGCCAGGTCGAGATGCTGATAGACGCGTTCCATGTCGCCGGTCGCATCCTTGATGCCGACAATGTTTGGCAGCTGCGCCAGGCGTCCCACGGTCTCGGGAAGGATGTCGGATGCAGTGCGCTTGGGCACATTGTAGATGATCACGGGCAGTTGCACGGCATCATTGATGGCGCGGTAATGGGCTTCAAGCCCGCGCTGGTCAGGGCGGTTGTAATAGGGACACACGACCAGGGCAGCATCGGCGCCGGCGGTCTTGGCATGCTCGACCAGCGAGATTGCCTCAGCCGTGGAGTTGGACCCCGCGCCTGCAATGACGGGAACCCTGCCAGCAGCGACCTCGATGCAGAAGGAAACGGTGTCGCGGTGCTCCTGATGGGTCAGCGTCGAGGTCTCGCCAGTTGTGCCCACGGGAACCAGTGCGCCGGCGCCCGCTTCGATCTGTCTCTCGATCAGTGTGGCAAACGCTTCGCGGTCCACCCCGCCATCGCAAAAGGGTGTGATCAACGCTGGGATGGAACCGTAAAACATCGTAGTCTCGCCATGATTCTTCTGTTGATTTCAAAAGCCCGGACAGGCCGCGCGGCCCGGATGCAAGCCGCAGTACTATCAGCCACCTACAGGACAGGTTGAACAAGAGAAATGCCCAGAAAGCTGATTTTCGCAACACTTCTCGTATTCGCACTCCACGCCGCCGCCGAGGGACGCACCCCGGCAACGCCGAGCCTGAAGCCGCAGCGGCCCTATGCCTCCTCAGTCGTCTCGACGCAGGATGCCGGCACGCTGGACAGGGCGCTTCGTGCGGCAGACCGCAGCGACTGGCGGGAGGTTGCTCGCCTCCAGCAAATCGCGCGCAGTGAAGAGGTCGCAGGCCTGATCCTTTGGCGCCGCGCCAGTGCTGGCGCGCCAGACATGGGTTTCGACGAGATGTCGCGCGCCCTGACGCAGCTGTCAAACTGGCCGTCGACCACTGCGATGCGGGTTCGCGCAGAAGAATTGATTGAAATCAGCGCGCTTGGCCCGCGCCAGCGTGCCGAATGGCTTGAAGCCTCAGGGCCGGTATCGGGCGCAGGACATGTCGCGCTTGGCCGGGCCTATTCCGCGCTCGGCGAGACCGAAAAGGCCGCACAGGTCATTCGCACCGCCTGGCACAATCACACGCTCGACGGGGAAACCACCGACGAAGTGCTGGCGCGTTATTCGAGCCTGCTGACGCAGTTCGATCACCAGAGGCGGGCCGATTTCCTCCTGTGGACCGGCCAGCGCACGGCCGCACGCCGTCTCAAGCCGCGTCTCGGCGAGGACTGGCGCCGGCTCGTCGATGCGCGGATCGCACTTGCCGCACGTGCGAGAGGTGTCGATGATGCGGTGCGCGCCGTCCCGGACGATCTCCAGGATGATGCGGGGCTACTTTACGAGCGCGCAAAATGGCGCCGGCGCAGCGGCATGCAGGATGACGCAACGCCGCTGCTTGTTGGCATCGAGGGTGCGGGCGTGCCCGGTCCCGGTCGTCACCGGCTCTGGGACGAGCGCCATATCGCCATGCGCAGCGCCCTGAAGGATCGCGATTTTTCAACCGCTTATGCCCTTGCAACGCCTCACGGCCTGGAGTCGGGGATCGACTTCGCGCAGGCGGAATGGGCCGCCGGCTGGATCGCATTGCGCCACCAGAACGAAGCTGCACGCGCGGCCGAGCATTTCCGCAAGCTCGGGCGGGGTGTGGGCACGCCGATCAGCCGGTCACGGGCCGACTACTGGCTGGGGCGCGCTGGCCAGGCGCTGTCGGATGAGGACCTGGCGCAAGCGGCCTACACGTCCGCAGCCCAGTACCGATACACCTATTACGGCCAGCTTGCTGCCCAGGCGCTCGGAGAGGCGGAAATCGCCTTCGAGGCTGACGGGGAGCCGACCGCAGAGGAGATTGAGAGTTTTGAGGCGCGCGAACTCGTCAAGGCCATGCGCCTGCTTGCAGAGGCTGGCGAAACCGGCCTTTTCAGGCAGTTTGCCTACCATCTCGACGACCTGCTTGAAACACCGTCCGAATACATCCTCCTGAAGCGTCTGGCAGACGAATACCAGCAGACAAATGTCGGCGTGCGCGGCGCCAAGCAGGGCCTTTCCAGGGGCATCGTGGCTGCAGACGCCGCCTATCCTGTCGTGGAGTATCCGCTTTTGCGTGAGCCGCAGGTGGAGCGCTCGCTCATGCTGGCCCTGGCACGTCAGGAAAGCGAAATGAACCCCCGCGCCATCTCCCACGCCAATGCGCGCGGCCTGATGCAGTTCATCCCATCGACTGCCCAGCGTGAAGCCCGGCTGCGCGGCCTGCCCTATCGCACGTCATGGCTGACCGATGATCCCGGCTACAACATGACGCTTGGCGGCGCGCATCTCGACACGCTCCTGGACCAGTTCAACGGCAGTTACATCATGGCGGCTGCCGCCTACAATGCCGGTGCCTCGCGCCCGCGACGATGGGCGGATGATTATGGCGATCCGCGCAAGGGCGAGATCGATCCTGTCGACTGGGTGGAATTCATCCCGTTTTCCGAGACGCGCAATTATGTCCAGCGGGTGCTGGAAAACACCCAGGTCTACCGTCACCGGCTGTCAGGCGAGCCGGAGGATATCCGCCTTGTGGAAGATCTGCAGCGTGGACGTATGCGGTAGGTTGGCTCGCCAGCGCTGAGGGTCAGTAGGACTCCACGACAAACAGGTCATAGTCATCGAGCGACAGGTCACGAAAGACCTGTTGTTTCTCCAGGCCCTCCTGCAGCGCTTCGCGCAGATCGACATCGATCGCCAGTTCGATCGCCGCCACGATGATCACCCGGCGCTGGGCGGCACGCTCGGCCTGGCATGTGCTTGGTGTTGCACAGGTTTCCGGGGCGCGCGCTTCGCCGAGATTGATCCCGTACAGGATCGGCACCGGGCCGGCAGGGCACCCACCACGAACATCTGCCAGCCTGATCGAGACACTCTCGCCGCGATTTGCCGCGAGCCTGTGATTGACCTGTCTCGGTCCGTCATGGGATGCGGCCCCGACACTGAACACCGCCTTGCCGGCACAGAAACGCTGGAAAAATTCCGGCGTGGTCAGGACCGGCGCCAGTTCGGCATCCTTGCCATTATCCTCGACATCCTTCGCCGAGCCGGTCTTCCAGTTGAAGCGGTCATGCAGGACATAAAGGCGAAATTCCGCCTTGCGCCCCTCGCTGTCGCGGCCCGAAAACGGCGCACTTTCGCCCCATGTCCCGCCATCCAGCGGAGCAAGGCTGAGCCCGCATTCATTCTCGCCCAGCACCAGCCTGTCCCAGGTGGCAGAGCGGGCATAACTCGGATCGTCGGGAACGTGCCGGCTGTCTGCATCATCGGTGCAGATGACCTGGCCGGTGCCCCATTCGATGCCATAAGAACGATCATCCGCATTGCCGGGTCCGGCAAGCAAGGCCGCTGCGCCGGCCAGAAGCCATCTTGAGGAAGTCATATCACCACCTGTCTGTCCCACCTGCCCGCCGGCGCGAACTTGCACGCAAGCGGTTTCAGTTCAAGACCACGGTCTCGGCAAAAAGTCCGGCATCGACATTCCCGCCAGAGATGATGATTGCCACGTCACGGCCACGCATGGCCTCCGGCAGGCCGCGCAGGGCAAGTGCGAGCGCAACCGCCCCGCCCGGCTCGACCACGAGCTTGAGCTGGCGAAACGCAAACCGCATCGCCGCACGCACCTCATCGTCACTGACCACGAACCCGCCTGCCAGACGCGTGCGTGCCAGTGCAAACGGGATATTCCCGGGCGCGGGCGTCAGGATCGCATCGCAGAATGACCGCACACCCGGCGCATTCGTGGAGATCTCCCCGCTGGCCAGTGAACGCGCCCAGTCATCATGGCCTTCAGGCTCGACCGTCCAGAATTGGGGGCGCGCGCTGTCGCCATCGAATGCGAGCGCAATCCCGCTGACAAGCCCACCACCTCCGGCGCAGCATAACACGTCGCTGAACGTAGCGCCCGCTGCCGCGCCCTGCCGGTGTAGTTCAAGGCCGACCGTGCCCTGCCCTGCCACGATCATTGCATCATCATGGCTCGGCACGAGCGCGGCCCCTCGCGTTTCAGCCAGGTGCGCGGCAATCTCTTCGCGGCTCTCCTTGACGCGGTCATAGAAACGGATTTCAGCGCCATCAGCGCGCACGCCATCGGATTTTACCATCGGCGCATCTTCGGGCATGACGAGCAGCGCCTGCAGGCCGAAATGCCCTGCCGCGCGGGCCACGCCCTGGGCGTGATTGCCGGAAGAGAATGCCACGACACCGCCCGGATACGTCCGGGGATCGACCATTGACAGCCGGTTCATCGCCCCGCGTATCTTGAAACTGCCCGTGGTCTGAAGGCATTCCGGCTTGATCCAGACACGCGCGCCTGCCGCAGCATCAAGCGCGTCATTGCGCAGCAGCGGCGTTTCGATGGCAAGCGGGCGAACACGCGCTTGCGCTGCCTCGACATCGGCG
>CAYXQV010000051.1:0-7069 GCA_964467505.1 uncultured Hyphomonadaceae bacterium
GACGGACCGGGCCGCAGACACTGGCGGGGTCGCGAGCATCCTGCGCCGCGAGGGGGTTTATTCCTCGGCCCTGACCGCTCTCATAAACCCCGGAACCTTACGGCTCCTAATGCGCGCTTTGCTGACATGGCGCGCGGCATGACGGTAGCGTTCGGTGCGTGCGGCTTTGAGTGCGAACATCACGAGCTTGCGCCGAACCTGTGTGGCCGCCAGCTGCTGTTTCGCCTCAAGCGTTTCTGCCGCCTTGGGAAGGCGGACAGAATCCTCCCCGTCACTGCTCTACGACATTCGACATCCAGGGATCACCCTGCCGAATGGCCGGGCTTTTCCTTCACCACTGCCCGCGATACAAAACCTTGTACCATGAAGTTTGAAGTGTAAGAGATTCTATCAATGGCTCAGGCCCGATCCCAGCGCGAGACGGTCCGCGAGCTCCTCGCGGCACATGGGATTCTGCGCCTTGCAGAACTCAAGGCCGGTGGCGTGACCGCCGCTACGGTCAGTCGCATGGAGAAGGATTGAGAGGTGATCCGCCTCGCGCGCGGGCTCTACCAGCTTCCCGATGCAGAGCTGGACGCAAACCACAGCCTCGCCGAGGCGGCCAAGCGGTTCCCCAGGGGGGTGATCTGCCTGGTGTCTGCGCTCGCCTTTCATTGACTGACGGATCAGCTGCCCAGGAAGGTGTGGATGGCGATCGGTCGGAACGACTGGACGCCGAAGCCGGGCGACATGCCAGTCAGGACCCTGCGCTTCGCGGACGATCTGCTTGCAGACCGTGTCGAGACACATGTGATCGAAGGCGTATCGGTGAAGGTGTTCGGCATTGAAAAAACCATCGCCGACTGTTTTCGGCATCGCGGCAAGATCGGTCTTCCCGTCGCGCTTGAAGGCCTGCAGGAGGCCCTGCGTCAGCGTAGAGCCGCGCCGGCCGAGATTGCGCATGCTGCCGAAAAAGGCAGGGTCGCCACGGTCATCCGCCCCTATCTGGAGGCGCTGACGGCCAATGGCTAGGGAGATCAGGAATATTGGCGCTTCGGTGCGCGCGCGGCTTCTCCAGCTCTCCAAAGCGAGCGGGCAGAGTACGGCAATTCCGACCGGGCCGCCCGATGCGCTGACGCCGGCATTTGCGGCGGACGAACAGAAGCAGAAGCAGTGGCGCGCCTTTGTCGAGGATGTTGCGGTTGATCCAGGGCCGTTTGGGGCGGTTCTAAACGAACTCGCCGACTTCCTGATACCGCACGCCACTTGAGCAAGAGAACTGTGTCAATAGGACAGAGTGGAAGAATGCACTGAGGACAACACTCCGAGCCCACCGAAAATTAAGGAGAGCGATTCCAGCGACTTGTGATTCTCTGTGGTTGCGAAGTTACGCAGAAGTCCAATTCCATGGACGGAGCCGACGACAGGCGAAGCCAAATCTCTCGCTCACAACATGACCGACGTTAGCTGCGCTATGCAAGCGACAGCACAGATGCGGAATGGTTGTTGATCAAACGCTTTATGCGGGCGCGTTCGAAGGACGGGCGCCTCCGTCAGACGCGGATGCGCGCGGTGTGGAACGCGATCCAGTACATTGCCGCGACGGGTTGCCAGTGGGCGCAGCTGCCCAAGGACTTTCCGCCCTTCACCACCGTGCAGTACGATTTCTACAAGCTACGCGACAGCGGCGTTCTCGACCCCATCAACGAGGTGCTGGCCTGCGCGTCCCGGCTACTGACAAGTCGCGATGCCGAGCTGACGGCAAAGGTGATCGACAGCCAGTCAGTCAAGACAACAAGAGAGCGGTCGATGGTGAGGGTTTGATGCCGGAAAGAAGTTGAAGGACCGCAACCATCATATCATCACACCGACACGCACGGCAATCTGCTGGCCGCCCGCGTGCATACCGCAGACATTCAGGACCGTGACGGCGCTGTAGGCGTGATTGGCGACGCGAACGACAGCTTCCCGACCTTGTCGCTCTTGTTTGCCGATGGCGGCTATGCTGGCAACAAGCTGGAGTTGGAGATGCTGAAGTCCGATGGCCCCGACATCGAGATCGTCCGGGGGGCCGACGGCGCAAAAGGCTGTGTCGTGTTCGCCAGGCGATGGGTCGTCGAACGTAGATTCGCATGGATGGGGCGGTGTCGCAGGTTGGCAAAAGACTGGGAAACCAGCATCGCCTCAATCCGCCGCCTCGCACGCCGTGTCGCAAGGCAAAGTCAAAGCGATGCAGAATTTTGAATCGGACTCGAAGGGTTATCCTCGACGATCCGGCCCTCGCAGCACCGATTGAGGCCGTTTTGTTCGGCCTCGATGCAACAGCATCGCTGGTGTGGAAGCGCGGCGAGGACACTGCACTGACTTGACAGACGCTTGCGTCCCCTGTCAGCATACAGATTAATGGTCTCAGGTGCCCGCCCGGTCAGCTTTGTGGGTCCGATCATCCGCGATGGAAAAAGTCCGGGTTTCGAGCCTTTGATATTCCGGGCATGTTGACCTTCCCAAACTGCTCCAACCCCCGAGGCGCTTCCATCGTTCACATAGCAATTTCTAGACGCGCATGTCTGAAAATCGCTTGTCCATGATCGTTTCGGCGTCTGCTATAATCCGTTCGATCAGTTCCCTCACGGTCGGAATGTCATTTATCAGACCCTGAACGGTACCAGCCGACCATATTCCGCCATTTGTGTCGCCTTGGGTAATGGCGGCGTGGCCGCGTGCACCCGCCACAAGATGGACCACGTCTTCAAAGGATGCATCACCCCTGCGCTCGATTGCAACGACTTCCTCACTGACCGCATTCCTCATCACGCGTGCAGTGTTGTTCAGTGTGCGCAGGATGAGCACGGTAGATCGCTCGTCATTCTCAACCATCTGGCGCTTGTGATTTTCGTGGACAGGTGCCTCCTGCGTGACACAAAAGCGAGTGCCCATATTGATACCATCCGCCCCCAATGCCAGCGCTGCAACAAGGCCCCGGCCATCAGCGAACCCCCCCGACGCAAGCATCGGGATCTTCACCTTGTCAGCTGCGGCCGGTATCAGGACGAGCCCGGGAATATCGTCCTCACCCGGATGACCTGCGCATTCAAAGCCATCAATGGAAACTGCGTCAACGCCCATACGCTCAGCTGAAAGTGCGTGCCGGACAGATGTGCATTTATGAATGATCCTGATGCCATGCCTTTTGAAATCGTCGACATGCTCCTTCGGCTTGTGTCCAGCAGTTTCGACGATCTTGATGCCGCTCTGAATGATTGCATCACGATATTCCGCATAGGGTGGCGGTTTGATCGAGGGGAGGATGGTGAGATTGACGCCGAAAGGCTTGTCGGTCATCGATCTGGTACGAGCAATTTCCTTCGCCAAGTCTTCCGGCGTTGGCTGTGTCAATGCTGTCAGGAAGCCGAGAGCTCCGGCTTCGGCAACCGGGGCAACCATTTCAGCGTATCCAACCCATTGCATGCCACCCTGAGCAATCGGATGATCAACTCCGAACATTTCAGTAAATCTGGTCTTGATGCCCATAAAATTCCGCCTGCTGTTCATGATTGTTGGCTACCTACAATATTTGCGGGATCACCGAATGCCAAAAAACTTCCAATTGCGGAAAACTTCCAATTGACAGCGCGATTGGGCTGATTTCCACGAACGCGCCCCGGCTGGGAGCTGAATTGGGGCCATCTCGACACAACCGCGCTGCGAGGGTTGAGCGACTTGCACAAAACCGGCCCATCTCGCGGCGCACGTGCTGGTTGCTACTTCAGAAGGCTGTGGACCGTGGGAGATGATCGCCCGCAACCTTGATGGTAGACGCCTGCTTCTATGCACGCGACCCTAAAACCGCTATTCACAATCTGCGATATCCCAGTTGCCTTGAGCGCTCTTCGTGCAGGCAGAAAGATTGAAAACGGCTCCATGCATTCAGAACACGCGTCAGCCAGTCAAAAAACTCGCTCAACGATCCGAAACGTGGCCGAGCTCGCAGGCGTCTCCATCTCGACTGTGTCACGCGCCCTTTCGGGCCATCGCGGGGTCGGAGAGGACACCAGAGTCAGGATCATGGATATTGCGAGGAAGATCGGTTACCAGCCGAGCGGTGCCGCGCGCTCCTTGCGTACATCGCGGTCGCTGACAATCGCGATGCTGGCACCTGACCTCGAAAATCCCGGCAACCAGGCACAGGTGCGCGCTGCAATCAGCGCTGCCGCAGCCCGAGGATATGCAATCATGGTTTTCGATTTCAGCGCCGGTTCCGCCGGGGGGCTGTCTGTCATCAACAGAATGCGCGAATGTGATGTTGACGGAGTTCTTTTCGGATCTGCGCGGTTGAAGGTTTCGCGAGAGCTGCTTGATCTCATCGAGTCTGAGATGATCGTCGAATTTGCAGGCGACCAGGACAATCCTCCCCCGGAGGGATCGTTCCTCGTGGATGGCGCGACATGGCTTGATTACGATGCTGCTGCATGCACGCTCGCCGGCCGGCGGCTTTTTGGGACAGGCCACAGGCATATTGTCTATGTCGACTGGTACGAACAATCACGCCTCGGACTTATACGCCTGCAGGCCTTCAGGACGTGCGCCAGGTCATATGACCTTCCGGAAAGTTCTGTATCGGTGCTGAAAGTCGGGAAAAAAGAGGCTGCAGTTGGCCTCGTTCAGCATTTGCTTGCCAGTTCGCCGGCTCCAACTGCAATTGTTTCGGGGAACGGTGTCATGACACCGTATGTGCTCGAGGGTATCCATTCGGCCAATGCCAGAATTCCCGACGATCTGTCGTTCATCGCATGTGGCGATTCCCCCTGGCACCGAGCATTCCAACCGCCGCTATCAGTTATCCGAAGAGACTCCGAGACGGAAGCGCAGTTCATGGTTGAACGGTTGATTGCGCGGATCGAGGGCCACGATGTCCCGGAATTCAATGCACAACCAACGGAATTCATTGACCGAGGTTCCATCGCGCAAGCACCCGAGTCGCGACCATCATTGCCAGTTGTCAACTCTGCCAAATCAGGGGGCTGACAAGTGGCTTTGAACACGCAGCCTGTCCGTGGCGGTTAGATTTGATACGTAATCGCTGGTTTGGACATCGCCGACAAGTTTCACTCTTTTTGCGTGTAGGTCAGACATCTTCTACGTAACGTCTGGCCAGTTGCTCGGGCGTTTCTGCGAGCACAGCCAGATGGTCATCTACAAATCGCGTATGGATATTGCCCGGGATGAAATCCGGGTGGCACATGATACTGGCCAGGAAATTTCTGTTGGTTTCAATGCCTTCAATCCGGAATTCGCTAAGTGCGCGGAGCGCTTTTCGAACGCAGTGTCTGAAGTCGGGTGACGACGAATGAACAACAAGTTTTGCCAGCAACGAGTCAAATTCCGGGGAGGACCGAAAGCCGGGAAACGCAAGTGTATCGACACGCACGCCAGGCCCGCCAGGAAGGCCGAACGCCGTCAGTTCCCCACTCGCGGGCAATGTTCTGCCATTGGCTTTCATTCGCTCGGTATTGATGCGCAGCTGGATCGCAAAACCATTCGGTATCGGATCGATCGGTAGGGAAAGTGCCGCCAATGAGGCTCCGTCTGCAAGCTCCAACTGGATGCGCACAAGATCGACACCCATTACCGCCTCAGTGATCGTATGCTCGACCTGAAGTCGCGCGTTTGCCTCGATGAAAGCAAAGTCCTGACCGTCAGCCGCCACGAGAAATTCAAACGTTCCCAAATTGTCGTACCTGACCGATTCAGCGATCCGAACGGCTGCGTGGCAAATCCTCTTGCGGACATCATCTGTCAGCTGCGGCGAGGGGGCTATCTCTATGATTTTCTGGTGGCGCCGCTGGACACTGCAATCGCGCTCACCGAGGTGGGCAACAGCACCGCTCCCATCGCCGACCACCTGAACCTCGATATGCCGAGCGTTCGGAAGGTAGCGTTCCAGATAAAGTCGGTCATCCCCAAACGCGCTCCTTGCTTCATTGGCAGCGCCAAGCATCGCCTCTTCAAGGTTGGTTTCCGTACCAACAACCCGTACCCCCCGGCCGCCCCCGCCAGCGACTGCCTTGATGATCATCTGCGCCCCGTCTGGCAATTCGCTCCTGAAGGCACGGGCCGCCTCAAGATCAGCAAAGCCGTCGGTCCCATTGAGAACCGACACCCCGGCATCGACGGCGATTTTCCTGGCCATCACCTTGTTGCCGAACAATTCGATAATCTCCGGGCGGGGCCCAACGAATGTCAGACCAGCCTCGCGGCATTTGCGAGCGAAATCTGCGTTCTCGCTAAGAAACCCGTAGCCGGGATGAAGCGCATCTGCGCCCGACTCGAGCGCTGCCCTGACCAGGTCGTCAGCATCAAGATAGGCGCGAGCGCCCTGCCCCCTCAATGCAATGGCTGTGTCGGCATGTCGAATATGGAGAGCATGGCCCTCGCTTTGCGAATACACAGCAACGGAGTGTATTTGCGCTTCGTGTGCCGCTCGCATGATGCGAATGGCGATTTCGCCGCGATTGGCGACCAAGAGTTTCCGAATTCCCATGAACGGCTCCTTTCGCTTGTTGACCAGTGCCTGTGAGCCCTCGGCATCGTGAGTTTGAAGAAAGCCTCGCGGCATACCATTAATTGCGGTTTGCCCCGCGCTGGCGTCTTCTGGTTGTTGGCGAACAATCAGGACTGCTGAACCGAACTCAGAACCGGTGCAACACACCAAAGTCTCATGTGGCGATCTCGATGAGGACCTGGTCTTCCTCGACGGTGTCCTGTTCAGCCACGAAGATTTTCACGATTGAACCGTCGCAGGGTGCTTCGACAGGAATTTCCATCTTCATGGATTCGAGAATCATAATGACGTCGCCCTCTTTGACAGCGTCGCCCTCGGACTTCTCGACTTTCCAGACGGCCCCTGTCACTTCAGACACGATTTTCTGCTCGGACATTTTTTCACTTTGCTCCTGATCTGGACGGTCTGAAAGTTGTAAAAACAGGCTTCTGCGCGCGCCCGACGCTGACAGGTTCGGTTGCTAACGCAAAAAATGCACAATATCAAGATAACGTTTGCTTTCGTGGGGCGGATCACGCTGCGCAGGCT
>CAYXQV010000051.1:7169-13266 GCA_964467505.1 uncultured Hyphomonadaceae bacterium
GCCCGCGCTGGCCCGGTGGCGGGGCCGGGCTTTCGGGCGATTATGCGCCGGGACCGCACGAATGGCATGTCCGGATATGCTTTGCGTTGTTGGCGAGCTGGGCCAGTGGATACACGAAGAGACGCCTGCTCCGCCGGCAACCCGCGGCGACTTCCGGTCCCCCGCGAAGCGCAAGTCAGAAACGCGTACGATACGAAAAAGCGAGAAGAGAAAACGTTTCCTTGAATCGGAGAAGTTGTTGCGTTACTCTTCGCCCACAACAATAGGAATATCTCCGGGCCGAAAGACCAGGGGCCGGCCGCAGGCCGGCATGGCTCTCCGGGGATAAATAGGAAGGACGCCACAATGATCGCATCCAACCCCTACGCGCTTGCAGGTGTGCGCGTTGTCGACCTGACTGATGCGTCGGGTGTCTATGCAACGCGTCTTCTGGCTGACCTGGGTGCCGACGTTTTGCGAATTGA
Source organism: uncultured Hyphomonadaceae bacterium (assembly GCA_964467505.1). Classification (GTDB taxonomy): domain Bacteria; phylum Pseudomonadota; class Alphaproteobacteria; order Caulobacterales; family Hyphomonadaceae; genus UBA5336. The sequence continues at coordinate 7,634 of CAYXQV010000051.1, forward strand.
CCCCCCCGACGGCGGACCGATGCGCAAGGAGGGGCCCTTTGTCAGCACTACGCCTGATGTCGAAAGCGGCTACTATCATCTCTTCCACAATATGAACAAGCGCTCGGTCGTGGCCGATTTCGACGATGACAGGTCTCTTGAATGGGTAAAGCAACTGATCGGGGCAGCAGATATTCTCATCGAGTCCGGGGCGCCTGGCCGACTTGCCCGCTATGCGCTTGATTACCATTCCCTGCGCGACTCCAATTCCGGCCTGACCTACGTTTCGGTCTCGCCGTTCGGGCAAGATGGTCCATGGTCAGGCCGATCCGGCAACGATCTTATCGCCGCCGCTTCAGGCGGGATACTCGGCATCAGCGGAGCGCCCGGCGCTGCGCCAATCCAGGGCAATGCCGATCCGTCCTACAAGATGGCCGGGCTGGCCGCCGCAAGCGGTGCGCTCGTGTCCCTGCATGGAGTTCGCCAAGGTGCGCCTGGCGTCCATGTCGACATTTCCGTTCAGGAGGCGACAGTGATGCTGGGCGTGCAGTCGATCAACCCATGCGTTTATTCGGTAAAAGGCATCGTCCCGAAACGACGCGGCGTGTTTGGCCCGATCCATCGTTGCGCCGATGGCAAGTATGTTGCTGCGCGCGCGACGCCGCAGTCGCTTGAGCGGCTCAAGGCAGTTGCCGAGGCACGCGGCATTGTCGCTGAGGAAGGCCACATTCCGGGCGCGGAAATCATGAAGCAACTCGCGCGCGCTCTGACCGTCGATGAGGTGATGGAGCTTGTTGAGGAACTCGACCTCATCGGTTTGCCTGTCGGGGTGTTCGATGAGATTTACACACATCCACATTTCGCAGCGATCAAACAATTTGAAACCGTAAGGCATGAGGGCCTTGGTCTCGATCTGGTATCTGTGCGCAGCCCCGTTGCTGGCATGGCGTCGGGCGCACCAGCAAGACCGGCCCCCCTGTTGGGCGAGCACACCGACGAGGTAATCGCCGAGGTTCGTCAGTTAACGGAAAGACCGAAGCCGTCAGGTCAAGGCGTGAGTGTCGCAAAGCCTCTGGATGGCCTGCGTGTTCTCGATTTCTCCTGGGTTCTGGCTGGGCCCCTCGGAACGCGGATCCTTGCGAATTTTGGCGCCGACGTCATCCGGATTGAGTCGGCCGTGCGCCCCGATTTGATGCGGTCAGAAGGCGACACGGTAAATTCAGGCGGCATTTACAACGACGCCAATCTGGGAAAGCGATCGCTGACGCTGGATCTGTCGCGGCCGGAATCAGCCGCCCTGATCAAGAGGATGGTCGAACAGGCTGATATCATCACTGAAAACTTCCGACCCGGCGTGCTTGATCGGATGGGCCTCAGCTACGAAGAACTCAAAAAGATCAATCCGCGCATAATCGTCGCTCACCTGCCCGGCTGCGGCAACACCGGGCCCTGGGCAAAGCGTGGCACGTTTGGCGGGGTGCTCATGGCGGCCGCCGGGATTAATGAAATCTCTGGATTTGAAGGCGATCCACCTTACGGGATCGCCTGTGCTTATCCTGACTTCACGTCGCCCTATTTGCTGGTTCTTATGGTTTTGTCCGCGCTGCAAGAGCGCGCGCGAACTGGCAAAGGCCAGGAGCTTGTGCTCAACCAGTTGTCTGCCACGGTCGCGCTGATGGGCGCGGAATGGATGCGTTGGGGCGTTGAAGGTGAAGTTCACCGAAACGCCAATCGAAATGTGAACTACGCTCCCCATGGGGTTTATCGCACCGAGGGCGAGGATGAATGGTGCGCAATCGCTGTACAGGGCGAGGGGCAATGGAAACAATTTTGCGAACATCTCTCGCTCGCGGCTTTGACTGAAGATAAGCGATTTATTGATCATGCCGCTCGGTGCGCGAACGCTGACGCCCTCGATGCCCTGATCAGTGAGAAGACGCGACTGTGTGACGGCTGGCACCTGGCCGACGCCCTTCAGGCGAGGGGAATTGCTGCGGCAAAGGTCGCGTCGCTCGACGAGATGCTCGTTCGCGACCCGCAGCTTCGGTTCAGACGGCATTATCTGGAGTTCACCCAGCCCTCTGATCCTGAAACCGTATTAACTGTTGACGGTGAAGCCATTCGCTTTGTGGGCGCCGAGCCCGTATTGCGCCGCGCCCCGATGCTGGGTGAGCACAATGAGGAAATTCTGAGTGAACTCGCTGGCCTTGCCGAGGCTGAAATTGCCGCACTGATTGAGGCCGGCATCGTCAGGTAACTGATAAAATAATGGAAATTATCGAGAGGAGAGTGCCTTGAGCTGGGAATCCGATGTCGAACAGATCCGCAAGCAGACCGAAATGGCCCACAGGATGGGCGGGGAAAAGGGTGTTGCTTACCAGCACAGTCAAGGAAAGCTGACTGTGAGAGAAAGGGTGGAACTGCTGCAGGACCCCGGCAGTTTCCAGGAGATTGGCACTCTGACAGGAACCGCGACCTGGGAGGGTGATGAAGTCGTTGACTTGCAACCTGCCAATGCTGTTACGGGCACCTGCCGGATCGCGGGTCGGAAAGTTGCCCTTTCTGGTGGCGACTTTACGATACGCGGCGGCTCCGGCGATGCCAGCAACGCTGAGAAGACCTTTTTTGTCGAGCGCCTCGCGCTGACAAACCGCATCCCGTATGTTCGCTTGCTCGATGCCACGGGAGGCAGCGTCAAGACCTTCGAAAAGATTGGACGGACCTATTTGCCGGGCAATATGGGCACGGGTCTGGCAGCTGAACTCCTGCAGAATGTCCCGGTGGTTTCCGCCGTGCTCGGCGCAGTCGCCGGCGCGCCGGCAATTCGGGCCTGCATGTGTCATTTCAGTGTGATGGTCAAAAAGACCTCGCAGGTATTCGTGGCAGGCCCCAAGGTCGTTGAACAGGCCACAGGACAATCCATTACCAAGGAAGACCTCGGTGATGAACGAACGCAAGTAAAGAACGGCGTCATCATGAATCTCGCAGAGGATGAACCCGATGCGATTTCACAGGTGCAAAAATTCCTGTCTTACCTGCCACAAAATGTCTGGGAAGCACCACCGCGGTGTGAGCCTGCCGACGACCCCCAGCGACGCGAGGAATCGCTTCTGTCGATTATTCCCAAGCACAAACGAAAGGTCTACGATCCACGCAAGGTGCTGAACGCAGTGCTCGACCGCGACAGTTTCTTCGAAATCATGCCGTTTTACGGCAAGGCAAGGATCACGGGTCTTGCACGTGTGAATGGTGTTCCGGTTGCGGTCATGGCGAACCATCCAAAGTTCAATGGTGGCTCGATGGACAGTGCTGCCGGGGAGAAAACCATCAGGTTGGTCGAGCTTGCCGACACATTCCATCTCCCCCTGGTTTATTTTGCTGACGAGCCCGGATTTTCCGTCGGTCCCGCTCAGGAAAAGGCGGGTATTCTCAGGGCTGGGGCCCGGGCCATGGCAGTGGTCGCGCGCAGTCAGACACCTTTCATCTGCATCGTGATGCGGCAATTATACGGTGTGGCTGGCGGTCTTCATTGGCGCGGCTCGGGCATGTACAGGCGGTATGCGTGGCCTTCGACCCATGGTGGCTCGATGCATATCGAGGGCGGGACCGCAATCGCCTACAAGCGCGAGATCGAGAATGCAGACGATCCGGACGCGAAACGCGCTGAGATCGAGGCGAGGCTGCAGTCGATTGCGTCACCCTTCCGGAACGCGCATGCATTCGGTATCGAGGACCTGATTGATCCGCGCGAGACCAGGCCCCTTTTGGTAGATTTTATTGAAGACGCCTGGAATGTCATCCAAACCCAACTGGGCCCCTCAGGCAGTTCCCGTTCCTACACGCCCTGAACGCCTCAGGTGATCGCGCCGATTTCATCCAGACCTTTCGCTCAGGAAAACCCATGCAAAGAGCTATAGACACTTTGGTGAACTCAAACTTTCTTGTGGCGGGACATGACGGCGGACTTGGCCACGTTTTCAGGGATCTCCAGGACCGGCAAAAGATTGAAACAGCCGAGCAGTTGATTGAGCAGCTGCACAATGCCTCTATTGGTGCAGCCGTCGTCTCGATCATGGACGAGGCGCACGCCGAATGGGTCACCAGCGCACACGCTAAGTTTCCCGCAAAGATACTCCCGGCAATGATCGTTAATCCACTGAACGGGATGGACGAGGTTCGAAAGGTTGTTCACTATCATGAATTCCATGGCGTGAGATGCCTGCGAATCCCTCCGTTTCGCTACACGCTGCCTCCGACCGACCGCGTTTACTGGCCGTTTTATGTCAAGGCAATCGAGCTTGATATCGCCGTGTCCATGAATGCAGGAATGCCCGGCCCGAGGCGTCCGGGATGGGTGCAGAACCCCATCCATTTCGACGAGGTCGCGTTCCACTTTCCCGAGCTTCGGCTAATCATGAGCCATTGTGGACAGCCATGGACTGATGAGGCGATATCAACAATTTCGCATTGGGATAATGTTTTCATGTCTGCCACGTCGGTTGCCCCGAAATACTGGCCTGAACAATTTGTGCAGTTTATTAACACACGCGGCCGGGACAAGGTGATGTTCGGCACAGAGTACCCGACGATTAGATGGGATCGCGCCCGCACGGAAATCGAGGCTCTGCGGTTGAGGCCGGAGGTGCAGCCACTATTTTTTGCCGACAACGCACGCCGCGCGTTCAAGTGGGATGCACAGATTGATTGATCGATAGTTCAAACAGTTCGTAATCGACCATCGGGTCGACCGGACGGTCGCCCCGATCACAGCATCAATCAAGCTCATCACCTATCTCGCATCCAGCAGTGTCCTGCGCGCGACACCCTTTGGCATGTCGGTAACAGCGCCCTGCTCGAAGCCGAGCTGGCCCATCAGGGCGGTGTCCTGGTCGACATCTGGATTGTCGGTGGTCAGCAGCCTGTCGCCGACAAAGATCGAGTTAGCCCCGGCCAGCATGCACAGCGCCTGGCCTTCCTCGCTCATGGTGTCCCGCCCGGCTGACAGTCGCACCCAGCTTTGCGGAAAGACGATACGGCAGACGGCGATGGCGCGGGCCATCTCGATCACCGAGATTTTCGCACTGCCGGCCAGCGGCGTACCCTCGATCGCCACCAGCATGTTGATCGGCACGCTTTCCGGGTGCGGGCTGAGCAGCGACAATTCATGGATCAGGCCTACGCGGTCGGCGCGGCTCTCGCCCATGCCGAGAATACCGCCGACGCAAAGCTTGATGCCGGCGCGGCGCGCCTTCGAGATCGTGTCCAGCCGGTCCTCATAGACACGGGTGGTGACGACGGCGCCATAATATTCGCGCGAAGTGTCGAGGTTGTGATTGTAATAGTCGAGCCCTGCGGCCTTCAGCGCTTCAGCCTGGCCCTCTTCCAGCATGCCCGCCGTTACGCAGGTTTCCAGCCCTTCAGCCTTCACTGCGGCGATCATGGCGGCGACCTTTGGCACGTCGCGATCCTTCAGCGAGCGCCAGGCTGCGCCCATGCAGAAGCGGTCCGCGCCGTTCTGTCTGGCGCGCCGGGCGGCGGCGACGACCTCGCCGACTTCCATCAGCTTCTCGGCCTTGAGGCCGGTGTCGAAATGCGCCGACTGGCTGCAATAGCCGCAATTCTCTGCGCAGCCGCCTGTCTTGATCGAGAGGAGT
>CAYXQV010000052.1:0-1223 GCA_964467505.1 uncultured Hyphomonadaceae bacterium
GACATGGGCGAGCGTGCCCCCGATCATGCCGGAACCGATCAATGCGATTTTCTTGCGAGCCATCTGGGCCTCCTCAATATGCGTGTCTCTTGAAGCTGTCGCAGGCATAGCGGAGGCCTCCCCGCCGCGCAATGCGCCGAAAGGCGAAGCATCCTCGCTGCGACCCCGGACCGCCGCTGCGCCGCGCGCCGTCTCGATGGCCGCTGCGAACGCGCTCGCCCGGTAACAGCGCAGGCTGAGTGTGGAATCTTCTGTCTCGATATCGATGATCCGGGTCGCGATCCCGAAGCGCTCGGCGACCTTCACGATCTCGTCAAGCGGTATGACAATGCCCAGCGACCCGGCATTGCTGTGCGCCAGCCTGTTGATCAGGTTCGGGCGAAATTCAAGCGCCTGCGTCGTCAGCCGGGCGTCACCGCCAACCCAGGTGCCGCCGACAAGCTTTTTCGCGATCGCTATCCCGGCGCGGCCCTCGAACCCGAGCATCCACTTTGCCGCGCGGCCAGGTTCGGCTTCGGCAAACAGCGCATTCGCCATGCGCTTCTCGATCAGCTTGCCGGGTTCTGCCATGTCATGGGCCCTCACCATTCACCGGTAACATACACGCCGATCATCTTAAAAGAAGTGGTTATGGAATGATCGGCCAGGCCAGCGCACATTTGATCGCGGGACCAGTTTCAGCGCTGGATTCGCCGCGCGAACCCATCCATGACTTGTTGTCATGTCCCCGCCACCACCACGCGCCATGAGATCGCCTGTGCCGCCTGCCGATTGCCGGCTTGCAGCGGCCATCGACCTGCTTGGTGAGCGCTGGACGCTGCTGATCCTGCGCGCGGCGATGTATGGCGTGCGCCGGTTCGATGACTTCCAGGCCGAACTCGGCTGTCCGCGCACGGTCCTGTCAGCCCGGCTGAAATCGCTCAGCGATCACGGATTGCTGGCGCGCCAGCCGTATCGCGAGCCCGGCAAACGGCAGCGCAGTGAATATGTCCTGACCGAAGCCGGCCGCGCCCTGCAACCCGCGCTGATCGCCCTCACACAATGGGGAGACGAGCATATCGCAGGCGGTGAGCCCGGGCCGATTGGCTTTGCCGATCTCAAGACAAGGCGCGCGGTGAGGATCGGTTTTGTTGACACGGCAGGACGCCAGGTCCCGCCCGAGCGCCTGCGCGTGAAACTGCGCAAGGGCTGAGGCCGCAAGGGTGATTGCCGCGGCGCGCCGC
>CAYXQV010000052.1:1323-13051 GCA_964467505.1 uncultured Hyphomonadaceae bacterium
GGCTTCATCTGGCTGTGCGGGTTCAATTCCGACATGCAGGGCACCAAGGTGACGCAGCTGGAAGACTGGGCCAAAGCGCAGGGCCATGGTTTTCTCGCCTTCGACTATTCCGGCCATGGGCAATCTTCAGGACGCTTCGAGGATGGCACCATCACGCATTGGCTGGAGGACACGCTGGCAGTGATCGACGCGCTCACCGATGGCCCGCAGACGCTGGTTGGCTCATCCATGGGCGGCTGGATGGCCCTGCTGGCAGCACTTGCGCGACCCGATCGCGTCGGCGCCCTAGTCCTGGTCGCCCCCGCACCGGACTTTACCTCCCGGCTGATGTGGCCGGGCCTCGATCCTGAGGCCAGAAAGGAGATCGCGGAGACGGGCCTGCACATGCAGCCATCGGACTATGGCGCCCCCGTGGCGCTGACAAAAGCGCTGTTTGACTCCGGCGCGCAGCACATCGTCATGGACGCACCAATCGGCTTTGACGGCCCCGTGCGCATTCTCCAGGGCCAGCGCGACATGGATGTGCCGGCAGAACATGCTCGCAGGCTGGTCGACCTGATCACGTCGGATAATGTCGTCTTCACGCTCGTCAAGGATGGCGACCACAGGCTCTCGCGCGAGCAGGACATCGCCCGGCTGCTGGCGACCTGCACAGAAATCGCGGAGGGGTGAAGGAGCCGCTTCGACGCAAGACTGCGCCGGTTTTCAGAGCATCGCCGGGATAACGCGGTCGGGCGGCTTGTGGCCGTCGGCGAAGGTCTTGATGTTGATGATGACCTTCTCACCCATTTCGACCCGCCCCTCCAGCGTCGAAGAGCCCATATGCGGCAAGAGGACGACATTCGGCAGGGCCTTGAGCTTTTCATTGACCTGCGGTTCATGCTCGAACACGTCGAGCCCGGCACCCATGATCTGACCGGCCTCCAGGGCGCGGGCAAGGGCCGCCTCGTCAATCACCTCTCCGCGTGCCGTGTTGACGATGAAGCTTTCCGGCTTCAGCAGGTCGATACGGCGGGCATTGAGCAGGTGAAACGTGGCCGGCGTATGCGGGCAGTTTACCGAAACCACGTCCATGCGCGAGAGCATCTGGTCGAGACTGTCCCAATAGGTCGCGCCAAGGGCTTCCTCGATCTTCGCGCTGACCGGCTTGCGGTTGTGATAGTGGATCTGCAGGCCGAACGCCCTCGCGCGCCGCGCCACCGCCTGCCCGATGCGCCCCATGCCGATGATGCCCAACCGTTTGCCGGCAAGGCGCCGGCCCATCATCCAGGTCGGCGACCAGCCTGTGAACTCGCCGCGTCCGAGCATCGCCGCGCCTTCGAACAATCGCCGCGGGACGGCAAGGATCAGCGCCATGGCAACATCGGCAGTGTCATCGGTCAGCACGCCCGGCGTGTTGGTCACGGTGACCCCGCGCTGCGTGGCGCTTTCGACATCGATATTGTCCACCCCTGCCCCGAACTGTGCAATCAGGCGCAACTGTTCGCCGGCGCGCGAGACCATCCGCCCATCGAGCCGGTCGGTGACGGTGGGCACCAGAACATCCGCACGCTGAAGGGCATCGACCAGCTGGTCGGGGCTGAAGGCGACGTCTGTCTCGTTGAGTTCCGCATCGAACAGTTCCTTGAGCCGAAGCTCGACAGGGCCCGGAAGCTTGCGTGTGACGATGACCTTCAGCTTGCGGTTCTGCATGGGATCTCCCGGCGGGCTTGATTCTTCTGACGCATGGTTTGCCCGTCAGATAGCAGAGCATTTGCGGCGCGCCAATCGCACAGGCTTTACCGCGAATTCACCATGATGTCGCAAGCATGCGCGCTATTCCAGCCAGACCACAAGGCCCGCAATGTTGAAACGCGCGATTTTCCTGACCCTTGCCGCAATACTGACCATGTCCGCGCGCGCCGAAAATGTCGGGCTCCGCGAGGCACCGGTCGAGATCAGCCATTTCTCCGGCAAGCCGGTCCCGCGTTTCGAGCACCTGAAATTTGCCGCGGTGAACGGGCGCGCCGGGCCCAGCCAGGACCACCCGATCGTGTGGCGCTATGAGCGGGCAGGATTGCCGGTCCTCATCGTCAAGGAAAGCCGCAACTGGCGGCGCGTGCGCGATCCTGACGGAGACGAGGTCTGGATGCATGCGCGCATGCTGTCGCCCGAACGCCGCGTCCTGGTCCTTTCGGCTGGGCAGATGCGTGCGCGGCCCGATCCGGCGTCGCCCGTCGCTGCGCGTCTTGAGGCCGGGCTTGTCGCCGAGGTCGCCGGTTGCCAGCAACACTGGTGCCACATTGCCGTCGACGGGCGCCAGGGCTGGTTCCCGCGTGCCGGCCTGTGGGGTACAAGCCCGTTTGACGTTCACGTGTAACGCGATTGCCTTTGCTTCCGGGAAGGCGCAATAGGTGTGCAGCCGTCGCCGCCGGCACATGCCGCGCGGCGCTGAGAAGAATACAAGAAGGAAAGGACCGGGGCCGTGGCCGGACCACACGATTATCATTCCCCGCAATCATCTTACAGCTATGAAGAGCTGATCGCTTCCGGCCGGGGCGAACTGTTCGGACCGGGCAATGCGCAACTGCCGGCTCCGCCCATGCTGATGATGGACCGCATCAACGAGATCACGCTGGATGGTGGCGCGTTCGGCAAGGGCCACCTCGTCTGCGAACTCGATATCGATCCCTCGCTCTGGTTCTTTGCCTGCCATTTTCCCGGCGATCCGGTCATGCCGGGATGCCTCGGCCTCGACGCAATGTGGCAGGCGGTGGGCTACTGGCTCGGCTGGTCCGGCTCGCCGGGCAAGGGTCGCGCACTTGGTGTCGGCAAGGTGAAATTCACCGGCGAGATCACGCCGGACATTGCGTGCGTTCGCTACGAGATCGACATGAAGAGGGTCAAACGCGGCGGACTGGTGCTCGGCATCGCCGATGGCCGTGTGTTCGCCGATGAAAAGCGGGTTTACTTGGCCGAGGATATGCGGGTCGGCATGATACAGCCGCGCGGGGACTGATCCGCCGGGCAGACCCTGTTCGCTTTCCTGCTTTCGCCAAGGTCGGGGAACGCCCTGACTGGCGGCTGCAAGACGCGCATCACAACGCGCCCCTCCCTGAAAGATGCGGGCCTGGCTATTGATCGTTACCATCTGCCGGGCCGCCGGGCATCAACGGTCGCGGGCCATAGCCGCCCAGCGAGATCATCCGGTCATACATGACCAGCGCGCCAGCAAGGCTGACATTGATGCAGAAGCGCGTCGGAATCTTCACGACGTGCTCGCAGCGCGCCAGCATTTCCGCGCTCAGGTCGCCCTTTTCAGGGCCCAGGACATAGGCGGCTGCGCGCGGATGGCGAAAGCGCGGCAGTTCCACCGCGTCAGGTGTCAGCTCGATGCCCACCAGACGGCAATCCTGCGGAAGGCTCATCTGCGTGATCGCGTCCCACTGGTAATAGGGCACATGGCCGGCACTCCTCGACGTGTCGGCCTTGTAGGCCTCGCGGATGCGCGTGTCGGCATCGACGGAAAAGACGAAACTCGCGCCGAAGGCATTGGCCGTGCGCATCAGTGCGCCGAGATTCATCGGCTTGGAAATGCCCTGTGCGCCTATCCCGAAATAACCGCGCATCAGACCTCCAAGCCTGCGCCCAGAAGCCTGCGGGCTGCCACGAGAAGGAACATGGCCAGGGGAAGCGCAAGGCTCGCCCGCCGGGCAATGCGCAGATGCGAGAGCGGGCGGGGATATTCGCCCATCAGGTGCCCGATCGCCGCGCGCACGGCGTTTCCGGCTCCTTCCGGCATGGTTGCGCTTGCCGCGAGCGCCACGGCCTCGCCGGTCTCGCGCGGGGAAAGCGAACTGTCACGCGCCTGAAGGGCCTTGCGCAGCACATGGGCGGTGATCACGCGCATCTGCACGGCGAGCGCGAAGGCGAAGAACAGGGCCACGAGAATGATCCAGAAGACGGCTGTGACATTCATGGCGTGCGCCACGTCGCCACTTCGAAGCGCCCGCCGGATGTCGCCACGGCGCGCTTCATGGTTTCGGAGATGAACGGCATCGCCACATTGCCGAGCACATCGACGGCGATGACGCCGCCATCTCCGCCCAGCAGCCTGACATCATCAAGTGCGCCGGCCGCCGCTTCGCCAAGCCCCGCCCTTGCATAGCGCACGCGCGCCGAAATATCGGCGGCCACGGCGCTGCGCATGAAATATTCTCCCTGGCCGGTGCATGAGACCGCAACGCGCTCGTCGGCCCATGTCCCCGCACCGATGATCGGGCTGTCGCCGACACGTCCGGGGGTCTTGCCGAGAAGTCCGCCGGTCGAGGTCGCCGCGGCCAGCCGGCCCCGGCCATCGAGCGCGACAGCTCCCACCGTGCCATGGGCAAGCTCGCCCTGCATCACCGCCCGGTTGACTGATGGCCTGTAATAATCTTTCGGGTTTCGCACCCGCGCCAGGCGATAGGGCTTGAGGAACCGTGTGGCGCCCTTGCCCACCAGCAGGACATGCGGGCTTTCATCGAGCACCTTGCGCGCAGCCGCCACCGGGCTCCTGAAGCCGCGCAAGGCAGCGACAGCGCCGGCTTCGCGTGTCTCGCCATTCATGATCGCGGCATCGAGTTCCCAGCGCCCGTCTGAATTGGGCGAGGCCCCGCGCCCGGCAATATGAAAGCCGCTTTCCTCCAGCGCGGCGACCGCCATCTGCACGACATCAAGTGCGGCCCGGCCGCCGCAAAGCGCCTGCGCACCTGCCCGCAGCGTGGCGTCCATGTGCGCCTGCGCTTCGGCCTGGTCCGCGTCGCGAAGCGGACCAGCGCCGCCATGAAGGACGAGTGACCAGGTCCTCGACATGAAAACTCCTCTCGAAATCCGGCACCCGCCAGACGGTCTGCCGCCGGGTGATCCTTGCTCTTTTGCCCCGGCGACCGCTAGATTGCGCCGCAACATCCAAAACGAGGAGGCCGCACAATGAAAGCCGTTCTGTCAAAGGCGCCCGGAGGGCCCGAGACGCTTGTGATTGAAGACCTGCCCGCGCCGGAAGCCGGCAAGGGTCAGGTGGTGCTGGAGGTCAGGGCGGTCGGTGTGAACTATCCCGACGTCCTCATCATCCAGGATCAGTATCAGTTCAAGCCCGAAAGACCGTTTTCACCCGGCGGCGAAGTGTCCGGCATCGTCAAATCGGTTGGCGAGGGTGTGACCAGCCTGAAGCCCGGCGACCGTGTGATCGGCTCGACCGGCTGGGGCGGCATGGCCCAGGAGATTGCACTGGATGCGCATCGCTGCATCCCGATCCCCGACGAAATGCCGTTCGATGAGGCCGCCGCCTTCATCATGACCTATGGCACCAGCCATTATGCGCTCAAGGACCGGGCCGATCCGAAACCGGGCGAGAGCCTTCTGGTCCTCGGTGCGGCCGGCGGGGTCGGGATCGCTGCGGTGGAACTCGGCAAGGCCATGGGGCTGAAAGTCATCGCCGCAGCCTCGTCGCAGGAAAAGGTGGACTTCTGCCTCGGCAAGGGTGCCGATCTCGGCCTCGTCTATCCGCGCGGTCCGCTCGACAGGGCCCAGCAGAAAGAGCTTTCCAACCAGATCAAGGAACTGGGCGGGGGCGGCGTCGACATCATCTATGACGGTGTCGGCGGCGATTATGCCGAGCCGGCCCTGCGCGCGATGAACTGGGAGGGCCGCTTCCTCGTCGTCGGTTTTCCGGCAGGCATTCCGAAACTGCCGCTCAACCTCACCCTGCTGAAGAGCTGCGATGTGCGCGGCGTGTTCTGGGGCGCCTTCGTGGCACGCCATCCCAAGGCGAATGCCGAGAATGTCGCGGACCTGTTCCGCCTCTACAAGCAGGGCGCCATCAAGCCGCACGTGTCGGCCACCTATCCGCTTGAAAAGGCTGGTGAGGCGATCACCGAACTCATGGAACGCCGTGCGCAGGGCAAGGTCGTGGTCACCATTTGAACAGGCCGCCGCGTCAGGCTTCAGCGATCAAGGGCGCCCCCTGACCGGGGCGCCTTTTTTCGTGCGTGGATCAAAAAAAACCCCGCAGCCAGTTTGTCGGCTGCGGGGCTTCGAAGTGGGCCGGCTTTTCAGAGGAGTGAGAGGAAACGCACCGGCCGGAAGTCGGGGGCCGCCTGGCCTCAGCCGATAATGCCGACGGCCGAGTACATTGCGCCGATCAGAAGGCCGGTGAGCGGCAGGGCGGCGAGAATGCCGATCAGGTTGCGGCGCGCGTCGCTGTCGATCGAGAAGTTCATGTTGATGTCTCCGTAAAGGGCTTTTCCGGCAGGACACCGCCTGCCATGCAAACCATATAGCGCACGCCTGACAGATAATCAATGAACATTTTCGTTTTTATTCACGCATCAGATTCTTGCGGCTGCGGCGCGTCAATCCCGGCCCTGAGCGCCGCGTCAATGATCTGCATCACGCCGCGCAGTTCGCGCTGAAGCCCGGGCAGGCTGAGACGGGTGAACAATTGCGGATAGTGAAACTTCATGGTCGCGGTCTGGATCATCTCCGCGGCAAAGGCGGGATCGGCGAGCGGCGCGAACTCACCACTGGCCACGCCATCTTCGAGGATCCGGACAAGGTAGATGCGCTCTTGTGCAAGTTCCTCATTGGCAAAGGTCGGGCGCTCCTCGCTGAGCACTTCGGCGACCTCCATGATCTTTGCGTCGGATGCGAGCTTCTCGTAGGTCGAGACAAGCACGAACTCGAAGATCTCATGCAGGCGCTGCGTGGCCGGCGTTTCCCGGCGCGCAATCCGTGCCTGCTCCTGGAAGGTTTCGGCGTTGAACTTGCGGGCCATGGCTTCGGCAATATCAAGCTTGGAGGCATAGAACCGGTAGATGTTTCCCGCCGACATGCAGCAATCGCGGGCGATCTCCGACATGGTGGTCTTGGCGTAACCATAATGCAGGATCCGCTCGATCGCCGCTTTGAGGATGCGCTCGCGTGTGTCAGTTTTGGTATCCATGGATTCACACTAGGGAAATTGGCTGAATGATCAATACTTCCTTCAAACACATCAGGTCATGCATATGACCCGGTTTGAGCGTTTCGGCGTCATGGGCGCGGGCGCATGGGGCACGGCCCTGGCGCTGAGCCTGCATGAAGCGGGCCGCTCTGTCATGATACATGCGCGTGAGCCCGGTGTGGCCGAAGCGCTGCGCACCGGGCGCGGCAACCCGGACTTCTTGCCCGGCATCGACCTTCCGGCGCTCAACGCGTCCAGCGAACCTGCCATCCTCGCCGGCGCAGACGCCATCCTCGCCGTGGTCCCGGCCCAGTTCGCCCGCCAGGCTTTTCTCGACGCGCGCGACACGATCGCGCCGGGCACGCCTGTCCTGCTGTGCGCGAAGGGGATTGAATGCGGCAGCGGCAAGCTGATGACCGAAGTGCTGCGCGAAACGCTTGGGCAGGCTGTGCCGGCTGTATTGTCCGGCCCGTCATTCGCGGCAGATGTGGCGCGAGGCCTGCCCACCGCGGTCACCCTGGCATGTGAAGATCAGGCCATGGGCGAGGCGCTGATGGCGGCGATCGGGCGGCCCGTCTTTCGACCTTATTGGAGCGGCGACCCGGTTGGCGCGGAGATTGGCGGCGCGGTCAAGAATGTGCTGGCAATTGCCTGCGGCATGGTCGAGGGGCTCGGCCTTGGCCGGTCTGCCCATGCCGCGCTGATGACGCGCGGTTTTGCCGAAATGAAACGCCTTGCGCTTGCCAAGGGCGCGCTTGCGCAGACCCTGTCGGGCCTGTGCGGGCTCGGCGACCTTGTCCTGACCTGTTCCTCGACCCAGTCAAGAAACATGAGTTTCGGCAAGGCCCTGGGTGAAGGCCGCATCGCTTCGCATGTGCTCGGCGAACGCACAGCGGTGACCGAAGGGGCCGCCACGGCGCCCGCGATCGTGACGCTTGCCGGCGCGCTCGGCGTGGAAATGCCGATCTGTGCAGCAGTTGCATCCATCCTGGACTCGACAACAAGTGTCGACGAGGCGATGCAGGCCCTGCTCGCCCGACCGTTCAAATTCGAGGAGTAGATCCAATGGCGCTTTTCATCATACACGCTGTCGACAAGCCCGGCGCGCGCGAGCTTCGCATGGCCAACCGGGCCCGGCATCTTGAATGGGCCGCGTCGCATGCCGAGCGTATCGCGATGGCCGGCCCGATGTTCGCAGAAGATGAAGAGAGTTTTGCCGGCTCGGTCTTCATCGCCCGGTTCGACAGCCTTGAAGAGGCGCGCGCCTGGCACGCCGAAGACCCCTATGTCAAAGCCGGCCTGTTTGCGCGCAGCGATATCCATCACTGCAATTGGGTGATCGGCGAGGGCCCCCCGCGCGACTGAGAATTGCCACATATCATTCAATTGACGTTCAGGGCATTTGCGTGACACTTGCTGATGATGATGACTGCAGGAGAGGCAAACGCCTTGAAAACCTCCGTAACCCTTCTTGCCACCGCTCTGGCAATCGCTGCATGCACACCCACCGTCAAGGTCCAGGCGCCAACCGAGCCGATCACGATCAACCTGAATGTGAAGATAGACCAGGAGGTCCGCATCCGGCTCGACAAGGAAGTCGAAGATCTGATCGCGCAAAACCCTGACCTCTTCTAGGGCGCGCGTCATCCCACGCACCATGACAGGAGTGAAAAACGCCATGTTTGCCTTTCGCCTGATACTTGCAGCCCTCGTCATTGCCGGCACGGCCATCGCGCTTGCGGGCCAGCCCGAAGCCGATGCGCAGGTTCCCCAGATCGAGTCGGCGAAAGCCAGCGGTGTGGTTGGCGAGCGCATCGACGGCTATCTCGGCATCGTCAATGATGGCGCTGCCGACGCCTCGCTGATCCGGAAGATCAACGAGATCAATGCCAAGCGCCGCGCCGTTTATGACGAACTGGCCGCCGACACGAACACCACGACCGCGCAGGTCGCCCGCCTGACGGGCGAAAAGCAGATCGAGCGAGCAGCGCCTGGGCAATATTATTTCGATGAAAGCGGCCGCTGGGTTCGCAAGGCGGGGAGTTGAGCGCGGCTTGAAACTGCCCCACATCCTGCTCGGCTTTGCCGCCATCGCACTGGCCGTGACCCTTGCCGGTGTTTTCATCGTGCGCACCGTGGTTGGCGGCGAGGTTCCGCTGGGCGGCTGGATTGCCTATGGTTTCGGGGCCGGACTGTCGATCCTTGTTTCGGGCGGGCTCTTCTTCCTGCTGTTCTACAGCGCCCGACACGGCTATGATGACATTGACCGGCCCGAGGATGATTCCTCAGCTTGAGTTCGCACCCGGCGCACACGAATCTGGTACAGTAACAAAATTCATTTCAGACGGGACACTATCTCGATGATTGACCCAGATCGCCTGACCGCATTCATTGCCTCGCGGATTTGCCACGACCTCGTCTCCCCGATCTCTTCGGTGACAAATGCCGTGGACTTCATGAACGAGCCGCCGGAATCGGAGATGCGCCAGCATGCCGACAGCCTGCTCAAGGATGGTTCGGAAAAGGCCGCCGCGCGCGTCGAATTCCTGCGCTATGCCTTCGGGACCATGGGCCTGTCGGACGGAACCTGCGACATGCATGATGCCAAACGCATCTGCGAGCGCTTCGTCTCCTCGCACAAATGTTCGATCGAATGGGACATCGAAACCGGTCATCTCAGTTTCTCCCATTCGCGGCTGATGATGAACATGCTGATGATCTCGATCGACTGCCTCCCGCGCGGCGGAGTCATGTCCGTGCGGATCCGCAACGAGCTGGCAGGCCTGACCATTTCCGTCATCGCGCGCGGTGAGCGTGCGCGCCTCAATGAGGAGACAAGCCTGCCGCTGAAAGGCGAAGAACCGGAAAGCGGATGGTCTGCGCGCAATGTCCAGCCGCTGTTTGCGAAAATGTGGGCCGAGAGTCTTGGCGCGGAACTGACGGCGGCGCTGAACACTGACGAAGTTGTCATCCTCGCCCATGGCGCGCGCGCGGAGGGGTAAGAATACGCCCGCAGCCGCGTCAGGCCTTCGCCCCGCGCCTGCCGCCACCATAGGCCGGGTCTGCGCTGGCGCTCTGCTCATCAAGCGGCCAGCGCGAGCGCGCGGCAAACTGCATGGAATTGCCCGCGACAAGCCCCGCGCCAAGGCGTTCCGCACCTGCAAGCGCGATCATCGCGGCATTGTCGGTACAGTGGCGTATCGGGGGCACGCGAAACGCTGCACCGCACGCTTCTGCGACAGCTTCCAGCCGGGAGCGGATCGCCCGGTTTGCGGCCACACCGCCGGCCACCACGAACCGTGCAAGCCCCGTCATTTCAAGCGCCCGGCGTGATTTCTCGGCCAGTATCTCGCTGACAGCCTCCTGGAAGCTGGCGCAGATGTCGGCCTTGCGGCCCTCGTCCAGAGGCACCTCGCCGGCCGCGCGCGCGACCGCAGTCTTGAGCCCGGCAAAACTCATATCGAGCCCCGCACGACTGAGCAGCGGGCGCGGAAACCTGACGCCATACCGGTCACCCGCGACAGCCCTACGCTCGACCGCAGGCCCGCCAGGAAACCCAAGCCCAAGCAATTTCGCCGTCTTGTCAAAGGCCTCGCCGGCGGCATCGTCAATCGTGGTGCCAAGCCGTTGGTAATCGCCAAGCCCGCCAACCCGGATGAACTGGCAATGCCCGCCCGACACCAGCAGAAGGAGATAGGGAAATGGGCAATCGCCCGACAGGCGCGGCGAAAGCGCATGGCCTTCCAGGTGATTGACCGGGATGAAAGGCCGGCCTGCTGCCAGCGCAATCGCCTTGCCCGTCATCATGCCGACCAGCACACCGCCCAGCAGGCCCGGACCGCAGGTCGCAGCCACGCCGTCGAGCGCATCGAAACCCTGGCCCGCCTGCTGCATCGTCGCGGCGACCACGATATCGGCAAGTTCGGCATGGGCGCGCGCGGCAATCTCGGGAACCACACCGCCATAAGGGGCATGTGCCTCGACCTGTGAGCGCACTGTCTCTGCGAGGATTTCCACGCCGCCATCGGACAGGCGTACCAGCGCAGCCGCCGTTTCATCGCAGCTCGTCTCTATTCCAAGGACCGTCAGCGCGCCCACCATCAGGGCTCGCGCACAAGGATGATCTTGCCGGAATGTCCGCCGCGTTCCATGTGCGCGTGCGCCGCGTCGGCCTCGGCCATGGGATAGGTCGAATCGATCACCGGGCGAATGCGTCCGCTGGCGACGTGCGGCCAGAAACCGGCTTCCACGGCATCGCGGATGCGGCGCTTCTCGGCGGGCGTGCGCGCGCGCAAGGTGGTTCCTGTCAGGATGCCCCGCTTGAGCATGAGCCGCAGCAGGTTTAGCGTCACCTCCGACCCGTTCTGAAACGCGATATTGCAGATCCTGCCATTCACGCGGATCGTTTCGATATGCTTGGCGACATAGTCACCGCCGACCATGTCGAGCACAACGTCAACACCGCCGCGCGCCTTGAGTTCCTCCGCGAAATCATGGGTGCGGTAATTTATCGCCATGTCCGCACCGAGGTCACGGATCAGGCCGCACTTGTCATCCGTGCCGGCTGTGGCGGCGATGAAACCTGCGCCGGCGACGCGTGCCATCTGGATCGCCATGACGCCGATGCCGCTGGTCCCGCCCTGGCACAGAAAATCCTCGCCCTCGGCAAGCTGGCAGCGGTCAAACACATTCGCCCACACCGTCATCATCGCTTCAGGTAGTGCGGCGGCGCGCACAAAGTCGAAATCCTCCGGGATCGGCAGGACC
>CAYXQV010000053.1:0-12959 GCA_964467505.1 uncultured Hyphomonadaceae bacterium
GCGGTCGTCCTCAGCCAGCGTCATGACCAGGCTGCGGGCAATCTGCGCCTCACCGGGGGGCGGCGGGCTACTGCGCGCCTCATGGCGCCCGCCCTGCCCGCCGAGAAGATGCCCGGCCAACAGCCCGATCAGCAACATGTTCACCATCAGCGACGCGAACAGCCAAAGCGAGGCACGGCGCGGTGTCGGGCCCTCGCTCATTCGAAATCGCCTTGCGCAAGCGCGCCATAATCCTGGAGCCCGAGCGCGGCATAGATGGCCTGGTCCTCAGCTGTCATGCCGGGTGGAGGCGATGCCATCTGCAACCCGATGATGAGGCCCAAGAAAAGGCTGGCAAGCCCAGCCGCAGGCGGCCAAAAGCGGGCGCCGGGGCGCAACAGGTCGCCGGGCAACTGCATCCAGCCGGCCCGTGAACCGCGTGCGCGCGGGGCCCTGGCAAGTATCCTCCCGGCGAGCCCGGCAGGTGGATCCAATGCGGGCAGCGCGGCGAACATCTCGTCGAGTTCGCGCGCCTGCGCCAGCGCGCGGCTGAGCGCTGGTCCGGGAGCGGCAAGTGCGGCCAGCGCGGCCTGGCTGCGCTCGCATTCCGGCCAGGCCATGGGATCGGCGCCCCAGGCCGAGACAAGCTCGACAAGACGGCCCTGATGGTCTTCATGTCTCGTTGTCATTACCGGGCTCCTTTCTGCAATGTCGTGCGCAGGGTGCGACGTGCGCGCGCCAGCAGGCTTTCGAGCGCTTCGACACTGACCTGAAGTATTTCGGCCGCCTCGATATTCGACTTTCCGTCGAGCGCGCAAAGATGCAAGGCGGCCCGCTGGCGCTCGGGCAGCGCACGCATCGCCGCCTCGATCGCATGCACCCTCTGGGTCTGGTCCAGCCGGTCGCCGGGGCCAGGACTGGTGTCTTCAAGCTCCGGGGGCTCGGCCATCGCGGTTTCGCGGTGCCTGCGCAGCCGGTCACGGCTCAGATTGAGCGCCACACGGTAGAGCCAGGTGGACAGTTTCGCCCTTGGTTCCCAGTCCGGCAACACTTTCCAGGCCCGCAGGAAGGTCTCCTGCGTCACGTCTTCGGCCTCGGCATCAGACCCCAGCATGCGCCGCGCAAGCGCATGGACCGCCGGCATATGGCGGTGCACGAGCGCAGCCTGCGCCTGGCAGTCACCCGCTGCAGCCCGCGCAATCTGATCGGCTTCACTGGCATATGACACGCTGGCTTGTCTGCGCGAATTCGGCCGGGCGCGGAAGTGACCGGCGAAAACGCGCGGAGCGTTGCTTCGCCGACACCCTGCCGCAAGGGTGGCGGACCCGGCGCTGGCAGCGACGGACCCTGCCGCCGCCCTAGTCGCGTTCGCCCGAGCGATGGCCATGCTTCTTGCCGCGCTTTTCCTTCATCGCTTCGCGCATCGCCTTGCGCTCTTCATTCGTGATGACACCATCACCATCGCTGTCGGCCCGCTCGAACATCTGTTCTGTACGCGCTCCGAATTCGTCGGAACCGATGACGCCGTCGCCGTCCTGGTCCATCCGTTCAAACTGTTTCATCGCGCGCCTGGCCTTGCGGCGTTCGTGCTCTGCGGTGCGGAAAGCTTGCATTTCCTCGAAGCTCACCGCGCCATCGCCATCGCCATCGGCCTGTGCAAACTTCTCGCTGCGCTGGGCATCGATTTCGGCGCGTGAGATGTTTCCATCACCGTCCTGATCGATCTCTTCCATGCGGGGATGTTGTCCGTCTGGCCCGCCATGATGCTGGGCGAAAGCGACCATGCCACTTGTCAGTGCCATCAGGCCGCCCGCGGCGAGCGCGAATTTCAGGGAAACATTCATGGTGCAAACTCCTTTGCGTTAACCCCTACACCCTGATCAACGCGTCAGCGGCGCGAGTCCGTCGCGCCGGCTGCACATTTTCCTGCATGTATTTGCGCGCCTGCCCGCTTCAGCGCGGTCAGCTCTTCCTCCAGCGTCTCGAAGTCTTCCGCTCCGACAGCCCGGCAGAGCCGGCCCTGCAGGCCGCTCGAAAAGACCGCCGCATCGCCGCCGGGAACCTCGCCGACCGCCAGCCGCAACACCTGCTGCAGCGCTTGCAGGTAGCCAAGCAGGTCGCCGAGCTGGCGCTCTTCATGCGCATCAAGCCAGCCGGTCTTTCCCAGCCCTTCCAGCGCCGCGCGCGTGCTCGCCCTGACCAGGTCAGCATCGCCCGCCTGCAGGATTCCCAACTGTGCAACAAATTCGATATCCACCAGCCCGCCGGGCGCAAGCTTGAGATCCCACAGCCCCTGTCCGGGGCGTTCATCGCGCAGCCGCCGGCGCATATCGGCCACATCGCCAGCGAGATTGGGATGGCCAGCGCGCGACACGATCGCATTTTTCGCAATCGCAAGCGCCGCGCGGCCCAGTGTTTCATCTCCTGCAACCGGGCGCAGGCGCGTGAGCGCCATATGCTCCCATGTCCAGGCGTCATTCTTCTGGTAGCGCTCGAACGCCGACAGACGCACGGCCACCGGGCCGGAGCCCCCCGAGGGCCGCAGCCGCATATCGACCTCGTAGAGCGTGCCCTCGGCAGTCGGCGCAGACAGCGCAGTGATCAGTCTCTGCGTGAACCGGGTAAACCAGGACTGGGCCTCGCCTGCATCATCGCGCGCGGGATCATAGATGACGATCATGTCGAGATCGGAACCTGCAGTCAGTTCCGCGCCGCCATGCTTGCCCATCGCCATCACGCTCCAGCGACCGGGTGCAGGCCCGTGCCGGCGTGCGATTTCCCGCTCTGCTGCCATCGCCATTTCCTGAACCGCATTGTCAGCCAGGTGTGTCCAGGACGCTGCGGCATCTGCGGCGTCAAGATAGCCATGCAGCAGGCGATGGCCAATCAGGAAGGACAGGTCGCGGTGGTGCAGCCGGGCCCGGTTCATCGCCTCTTCGAAGCCTGTCGCCGGATCAATGGCCAGACGCGCAGGTGGCTCGCGCGTCAGCAGCGCTTCCAGAAGTTCCGGCCGGTCACCCAGCGTTCGCGCAAGGCGCGGCGCTAGCGCCAGCGTGGCCACCAGGTCATCGAGCAGGTCAGGCTCGGCCAGCAGCATGGAAAGGGTCTGCACGCCCGATCGCAGGTGCGAGAAGAAGCCGGCAAAATGGCGGAAGGCGAGATCGGCCTCGCCCGTGCGCCCCATTCCCTCCAGCAGCGCGGGCAACAGCGCTGTGAGCAACTCCTGGCCGCGCCGGCTTCCCGTCGCCGGTACCGAGCCATGATGCCATTGGCGTATGGTGTCGACCACCCGGGCGGGATCGGAAAAGCCATAGGCTTCAAGGGTGCGTATCGTGGCGGGATCATTGTCGACACCTGTGAAGACCAGATTGCCCCTGACCGCTTCGGCGTGGCGGCGCTCTTCCTGCGCAAAAAGATCGATATAGGCGGCATGCACCTGCCGGCGGGTTTCGCGCAGGTCGCTGTCAAACTGCCCGAGATCGTCATAGCCACAAAGCCGGGCCAGATTGGTGCGCGTGTCGCAATCATCGGGCACGTCATGGGTCTGTTCGTCATTGAGCATCTGCACCCGGTGCTCGACCGCCCGCAGCGCCCGGTAGGCGACTGTCAGCTGCTCACATGTCTCCGACGCGACAATGCCCGCATCGCGCAGCGCCGCCAGGGCCGCCAGTGTCCCGCGGCAGCGCAGCGCCTTATCGCGTCCGCCAAGGATCAGTTGCTGCGTCTGCGCGAAAAACTCGATCTCGCGAATACCGCCCGGGCCGAGCTTGACGTCGGGTGCCGGGTCGCCAAGCGTGGGATCGCCAACCGAGGAATTGATCATCCGCTTGATCGCGTGAATGTCCGAGACAGCCCAGTAGTCGAGATGGCGGCGCCAGACAAAGGGGCGGATCGTTTCCAGGAATGCCGCGCCAGCCGGTGCATCGCCCGCGCAGACCCGGCCCTTGATCCAGACCATGCGTTCCCAGTTCTGCCCGACACTCTCATAATAAAGTTCGGCCATCCGGGTGGACACGGCCACGGGCGTGGAGCGCGGATCGGGACGAAGGCGAAGATCGGTCCGGAAGACATACCCCTCCCCCGTCTGTTCATCGAGCAGGCGGGCCATGTCGCGGATGACGCGCACGGCGGCGTCACCGGGAGAGCGCCGTGCGCCATCGAAACTGCCCGGATCATAGAAGGCCGCAAGGTCGATATCGCTTGAATAGTTCAGCTCGTGGGCGCCCATCTTTCCCAGCGCGGCAACGAAGAGACCCTCACCAGACAGATCGCGGTCTGCCAGCGCGACCGCCAGCGCGGCCTGCACGCTTGTATCGGCAAGTGTCGTGATCGCGCCGGTGACCTCCTCAGCTGACCAGGCGCCGGCGAGGTCGGCAAGGGCAATCAGCATGTGGCAGCGTTTCTTCGCGCGCCTCATGACACTGGCAGCGGTGGCGGGATCGGCGTGATCCGTGCCGAGCCGGGCAATGTCCCCGATCGCGGTTTCGAAGGCCTGCGTGCAATCGCGCGCGCTTGTGGGAAGCGGCCCGCCATCGCGTTCAGTCAGCCTCTGGAGATAGGGCGCGCAGTCACCGGCGAGGCGGACCACCTCGTCAAATGTCGCGGCAAGGGGGCGGATCTCAAGCATGATGAAACAGATATCAGGCCCTGCGCAGTCGTAAAACCGCCTTCAGGCCGGGGGCATCGGATTGCCCGCCTGCATCGGTCAGGACAAGGGCGCCGCGATGGACCATGGCCACCGCCTCGACCAGCGCCAGGCCGAGCCCGGAGCCCTGCTGGGTGCGCGCGCTTTCACTGTTACCGCGCACAAAACGCTTTCTGACATCCTCACGCTCGCTTTCGGGAATGCCCGGTCCTGTATCGGTGACCAGCAGATCGACAAAGCCGTCGGCCGTGCGTTTCGCGCTCACCGAGATCTTGCCGCCAGGCGGGGTATATTTGATGGCATTCTCGATCAGGTTCGACATGGCCTGCATGATCAGATCGCGGTCGCCCATCACATGCATGTTGCGCCCTGGCTCGACCGTGAAGTCCAGCCCGGCGCTTTCGGCCACGGGTTCGAGAAACTCTGCCACATCGCCAAGCACCTCGCTGGCATTCATGCGCACCAGCCGCCCCTCGGTTCCGGCATCCAGGCGCGACAGGCGCAGGATCGCATTGAAGGTGGCAAGCACATGGTCGATCTGGTCAATTGTCAGCCGGAGCACATCTTCCGCGTCTCCCGCGCCCAGTGGCCTTGCAAGCGCCGTTTCCAGGCGGTTGCGCATCCGCGAGAGCGGGGAGCGGAGGTCGTGGGCGATGGCGTCCCCGGTATGGCGGCTGGCACGCACCAGGTGCTGGAGCCGGTCGAGCATCGTGTTCATACGCTCGGCAAGTCTGTCGAATTCGTCATCCCAGGTCTTCAGCGGCGCGCGGCGCGACAGGTCGCCGGCCATGACCGCTTCGGCAGTCTGCACCAGTTCTTCCGCGCGCCGCGCCACCGAGCGCGATATCAGCACGCCGCCAAGCATGGAGAGCAGCAGCCCGACCGCCGCAGCCGTATAGACAGCCAGCGTGATCCGCCGGGTGATCACCCCGCGCTCGCCCGCATCAAACGCCACCAGCAGCTTTGCCTCATTGCCAAGCTCGATGATCCGACCTTCTGCATTGACCACCATCAGCGAGCCGTCGAGGCGACGTGTATCGATCTCGAACGCGACCTTGCCGGTTTCTTTGACCGGCATGCGCGAAAGGTCTCCCGAAAGCTTGATCCCTGACGGGGTCTCAAACTGGTAGAGGAAATACCTGTCGGGCGCCGAGGCCCGCTCGATCAGGGACTGGTTGACGCGCGACAGACCGCCATCGCGATAGGCCCGCTCGATGGAGTCGATTTCGGCATTGATCCGCGCATCTGTCTGGCTGGCCATGTAGCCGACCGTCGAGACATAAAGATAACCCAGGAGGGCCGCCGAATAGACGGCGATCAGCACGGCGTAGAGCACCGACAACCGGAAGGTGGTCGTGCGGGCAAATGCCGGCGGGCGAAATCTCATGCCTGCAGGCGATAGCCCGCGCCACGCACCGTGTGCAGCAGCGGCTCGTCGAAATCCTTGTCGATCTTGGAGCGCAGCCTGGAGACATGTACGTCGATGACATTGGTCTGGGGGTCGAAATTATAGTCCCAGACCTTTTCGAGCAGCATCTTGCGGGTCACCACCTGGCCGGCATTGCGCATCAGGTATTCCAGCAGCCGGAATTCGCGCGGCTGCAGGTCGATCTTCTGGCCGCCACGGGTGACCTTGCGGGCCAGAAGCTCCATTTCCAGGTCGCCAGCCTTGAGCACCGTCACCGGCACATCGCCCGGCTGGCGGCGACCAAGTGTTTCCACCCGGGCAACCAGTTCCGTCGGCTCGAAGGGTTTGGAGAGATAGTCGTCTCCCCCGCCGCGCAGGCCCTCGACACGGTTCTCCACATCCGACAGGGCCGTAAGGAACAGGGCCGGGGCCGTTCCCCCGGCGTCCCTGTACTCCTTGATGAGCGTCAGCCCGTCCTTTTTCGGAAGCATGCGATCGACCACCATGACGTCATGCTCTTCGGCGCGGGCCCGCTCAAGGCCCGACGTACCGTCATGAACAAGCTCCGCCTCATGACCGGCCTCTTCGAGCACCTGCCGGATGAAATCGGCGGTTTCGAGCTCATCCTCAATCACCAGTATGTTCATCGCAATCTGCCTCCTTGCGCGAAAGAGCGCTACTCGTCCTCGCCGTCGATCGCGACCGTGGCGAAGGTTGTCACCTGTCCGGCGCGAACGGCCAGCAGGACATTGCTGCGGCCCCGCTCGCGCGCAGCCTCGATCGCCGCCGCGATGTCGGAGGCCGACGCTACCGGGGCGCCATTGACCTCGAGGATCGCCATCCCCGCACGCAGTCCTGCTTCACCAAGTGGGGAATCTGCGGCGAGCTCCGTGATCAGCGCGCCCTTTTCATCGGCTCGCAGCCCAAGCGTTTCGCGGGTTTCCTCATCCAGCGGGGCCACCCTCGCACCCAGCGGGCCCTCAGCATCATCGCCCCGCGCGTCTTCGGCCCGGTCGCTGGCCCCAGGCGCCGCATAGGGATCATCGGGACGCTCCCCGACCTTGACGGAAATCACCCGGCGCTTTCCGTCACGCAGGAGCGCGAAACGATTGGTAGAACCGGCCAGCAGGGCGCCAACCTCACGTGTGAGGTCCGTGGCATCGCTGACCATCTTGCCATTCACCGACAAGATCACATCGCCGCGCTCCAGACCGGCTTCCGCTGCAGGGCCGTCAGCATTCACATCCGCGACAATCGCGCCGCCATCGGCATCGAGACCCTGGGCCTCGGCCATGTCCTCCGTCAGGTCCTGGATAACAACACCCAGCCAGCCGCGCGAGACCCGGCCATCATCGATCAGTGTGGAGGTGATATCGCTGGCCAGTCGCGCCGGGATCGCAAAGCCAATCCCGACCGAACCGCCCGTCGGCGAGAATATCGCCGTATTCACACCGACCACATTGCCATCAAGGTCGAAGGTCGGCCCGCCTGAATTGCCGCGATTGATGGCCGCATCGATCTGCAGGAAATCGGTATAGGTGCTTGAGCGGCCGAGCTGGTCGCGGCGTCCGAGTGCAGACACGATGCCGGCTGTCGCGGTGCCACCAAGTCCGTAGGGATTGCCCAGCGCGACCACCCAGTCGCCACGGCGCATCTGCGTCTTGTCGGCAAATTCCACATATGGATAGCCTTCGCGATCATCCTCGACCTTGATCACGGCGAGATCTGTTTGCGGGTCGGCGCCGATCAGTTTCGCATCCAGCTCGCGGCCATCCTCGAGCACCACCTGGATCTTCGTGGCGCTGTCGACCACATGATTGTTGGTCACGATAAATCCGTCCGGGCTGATGAAGAAACCGGACCCGAGCGCGCGCGCTTCTCGGGTTTGCGGCTCGCGTTCGCCGTTTTCGTTCTCGTCGCCAAACCGGCGGTCCATGAAGTCCTCGAAGCCCGGCATGTCGCGGAACCGCTCCATGAACTGTTCCATGTCCGCCAGGCTGGTGACTTCACGCTCGGAGACCACATTCACGCTGACCACGGCAGGGCTGACCTTTTCGATGAGGTCGGCGAAGCTGACCGGGGCATTGTTCGGGGTCTCGATCGTGATCGGCCGTGCATCAGCGCGCAGCACCCATTGCGGGCCGAAGGTGAACGCGGCCATGGCAACTGCGCCCGTCGCGCCTGCTGCCAGCACCTGGAGGGAAGGTCCGAACCTGAATGTCATCTCGTTTCTAACTCCTGATTTTGCATCCTCGGATGCAGTTAATGTGTCTAGCCAGTCTCGAAAGGAGATGGGAATTAAACATCATTTAGCTAGTGATTTCCTGCGTTTCCGACAGCCTCGTGCGAATGTGGACCTGCTCTTCCAGGGTCTTGTGGACCGGGCATTTGTCGGCGATCTCCAAAAGCCTTTCGCGCTGCTCCCCGGCCAGGTCGCCTTCGAGCGTGATGATACGCTCGAATATGTCGATCTTGCGACCCTGTTCGCATGACTCGCAGTCTTCCGCATGGTCCTTGGTGTGCGACAGCGCCACCGACACGCGTTCCAGCGGCCAGTTCTTGCGCGCGGCATACATTCGCAGCGTCATCGACGTGCACGCGCCAAGTCCCGCCGTGACGAGCTGGTACGGGTCCGGGCCGCGATCGCCGCCGCCAACCGATTCCGGCTCGTCGGCAAGAAAGGCATGCCGGCCAGCCATGACCTGGTTTTCAAAGCGCCCGGCCCCGGTTTCGCTCACCACCACGCCGCGCGAACCGGCATCCCGGCCGGACGTGTGTTCAGCTTCACCGGCGAACGCATAACGCGCCGACCATGCCGCGATCATCTCGGCTGCAAAATGCACATCGCCCGGGCGGGTCAGGAGATGGTCGGCGCCGTCAAGACCTATAAAGCTCTTCGG
Organism: uncultured Hyphomonadaceae bacterium; assembly: GCA_964467505.1. Classification (GTDB taxonomy): domain Bacteria; phylum Pseudomonadota; class Alphaproteobacteria; order Caulobacterales; family Hyphomonadaceae; genus UBA5336. The sequence continues at coordinate 8,933 of CAYXQV010000053.1, forward strand.
ATGACGCGCGGCGACAAACAGGCCGGTGGCATTCTCGATCCCTACGGTCTCATCGACTGGCGAGTGCAGGACCAGAAGTGCGGCGCGAAGCCCTGCCGCCGCATCACGAACGCTGGCGCCGCGAACATCCTCGACAAACTGCTTCTTGATCGTGAACGGGCGGCCTGCCAGCGACACCTGAGCCTGTCCGCTTTCCTCGATTTCGTCGAGGCTCGGGTGAAACGCCTGCAGGACATGGTCGGCCTGTGAAGGCGCACCGATAGTCGCGACCGCCTTGACGCTGTCGATCTGGTTTGCGGCGACCACGCAGGCAGCGCCGCCAAGCGAATGGCCCACGAGAATGTCAGGACCGCCTAGATTGTCCTTCAGCCATTCTGCTGCGGCCAGAAGGTCAGCGATATTGGTGGAGAAATTCGTATTGGCGAAATCGCCCTGTGAATGGCCAAGGCCGGTGAAATCGAAGCGCAGGACGGCGATACCGCGCTCACTCAGCCGGCGGGCAATCCTCTGGGCGGCATGGATGTCCTTCGAACAGGAAAAACAGTGGGCAAAAAGCGCCACTGCACGGGGTTCCTGCTCGGGCATGTCCAGTCGCGCCGACAGGGTCTGTCCCTGGGCTCCTGAAAACTCCACACGGCTTGCTCTGGACATCGCGACACCTCCTTGTTTACGGGTCAACACATCGCAGACATGGGATCGCGGGGCGCGCAAGACAGTCACAGTTTCGTGCGCCCGCGCGCTTACCTACTCGCTGTGCAGGTCTTCGGGCGCGACCGACCTGACAGGATCGCCCTTCGCGGTGGGCCTGCGGGCAATCAGAAATGCGCCAGCCGCCCCCAGCGCGAGCAAGACAAACGGCCCGCCCCATAACAGCCAGTCGGCCGGGCCCTTCACATCGGGACGGAACAGCACGAACTCCCCATAGCGCCCGGCAAACCATTCGCGCACCTGCGCATCGCTTGCACCCTCGGAAATCATGGTGCGCACACGCGTGCGCATATTGGTGGCGATATCGGAGGCCGATTGCGAGATCGGCTCATTCTCGCAGGCCACACAGCGGATCTCGCGCATCAGGGCCTGCGCGCGCGCTTCCTGCTCGTCGCTCAGCGTGACGCCATTCGCCGTGGCAATCATGAGAATGGATGCGATCAGGGCCTTCAAGGCGTCGCCCTCCTTTGCAGATGTCGGCTATTCAGCCGGAAGCTCGGCCGGTTTCGACTGTTCCTGGCTGACAGACCGGCGCCGCCGGCCCGCCACCGAGACCAGCCCCCCGGCAGCCATGATGAGGACGCCGGCAAACAGGACGTCGATCATCGGGTTGTAATAGGCGCGGAAGGTCCAGCGAAGCTCGCCATCCACAACCCTGCGATCGCCCAGTGCAGCATAGAAATCACCCGTGCCGGTCTTGTGGATCGCGGTCTCGGTGGTTGGCATGCGTGCAGCCGGATAGAAGCGCTTTTCCGGCTGCAGCTGTGTCTCGCGGCCCCCGCGCGCAATCACGAGGTCAGCGCGCTGGGCCTCCCAGTTGGGACCTTCGACAAGGCGCATGTCTTTCAGGGAGACATTCCAGCCAGCAAATTCGGTCTGCTCGCCAATCGCCAGGTCGAGCGTGGTCTCATGGCTCTGTGTCGTCTCCACGACCGCGCCGATGACGAACAGGCCGAGGCCCAGATGCGCAAGGCTCATGCCCCAGACACGCGCCGGCAGGCGCCATATGCGCGGCAGGTGAACCGCGCGCCTGCGCAGCTCCAGCACACTGCTCGCCACCAGCCACACGCCCAGCGCCATCCCGAAACCCGCCCCGAGCGGAATTTCCAGAGGGCCGGTCCCCAGGAGCCAGAACGCTCCTGTCAGCGCCGCCAGTCCAGCCAGCCATTTCAGCGCGCCGCCAAGCTGCGCACGGCCCCACGCCCACGCCTGCACCAGCGGAAGCGCGATCAGAGCCAGCGCCATGATCGGCACGAAAGTCATGCGGAAATACGGCTCACCGACAGACATCTGACGGCCAAACCCTTCGGCGATCAATGGAAACAGCGTGCCGAGCAGCACCGTCGCGGTCGCCACCACAAAGGCGAGGTTATTGCCCATCAGTGCGCCCTCGCGGCTCATGGCAAGCCAGGGCGCACCGCCTTTCAGCCGTGGCGCCTGCCAGGCAAACAGGCCAAGTGCCGCGCCGCCATAGACCAGCATGCCCGTCAGCAGGACAAGCCCGCGCGCCGGGTCGACGGCAAAGGCATGGACCGATGTCAGGATGCCTGAACGCACCAGAAAGGCGCCGAGTATCGAAAACAGGAAGGCCAGCACGGCGAGCAGTGCCGTCCAGACTGCAAAACTGCCGCGCTTTTGCGTCACGATCAGCGAGTGCATCAATGCCGCGCCGATCAGCCAGGGCATCAAGCTGGCATTTTCCACCGGGTCCCAGAACCACCAGCCACCCCAGCCAAGCTCATAATAGGCCCAGTAGCTGCCAAGCAATATGCCCGCCGTCAGCGGCACGAAGGCCGCCATCGCCCAGCCGCGTGCAGCCTTCGCCCAGGTCTGGTCGATGCGTGCTTCCATAAGCCCGGCCGCTGCCAGCGCGAACACAAACGAGTAGCCGACATAGCCGAGATAGAGCATCGGCGGATGCAGCGCGAGCGCCGGGTCCTGCAGCAGCGGATTGAGGCTCGCGCCCTGCAGGGGCGGCTCTGCCAGGCGCGTGAACGGGCTCGACGCAAACAGGAGATAGGCCAGGCTCCCGGCTGAGGCGAGCCCCTGCACCCCGAGCGTGCGCGCCTCGAAAACCGCGCGGCCCGTGCGCAGGAAAAGCGCGCCTGCCGCGCCGAAACCGACCATGACCAGGCACCAGAGCGCCATCGAGCCTTCATGGTTGCCCCAGGTGCCTGCGATCTTGTAGATCATCGGCTTCATCGTGTGGGAATTGTTGGCAACCAGGGCCACCGAGAAATCCGATCGCACAAAGGCATGGACCAGCGACAGGAAGGCCAGCGCCATCGCCGCGCAACTGCCCAGCATGAAACTGCCGGCTGCATCACGCCGTCCCGACAGTCCTGACACGCCTGCGGCCAGCGCGAATGCCAGAGCAAGGAAGGCCGCGAAATGTCCGAGTTCCGTCATGTGCCGGGCTGGTCCAGATGCTTGAGTTCGCGCGGGATATAATTCTCATCATGCTTGGCGAGAAGCTGTGTGGCCTCGAAATGGCCGCTTTCATCGAAACTGCCCGTGGCCACGACGCCCGACCCCTCGCGGAAAAGATCCGGCGTGACACCCTGGTAACTGACCTCCAGCTGGTTGGGACTGTCATCAATGACGACGAAACGAATACGCGCATCGCGCGCATATTCCAGTGAACCGGGCGCGACGAAACCACCGATCTTGATCCGGCGACCCGGCTCGGGCAGGCCGTCGGCCTCAAGCCGTTCGGGTGTGTAGAACAGATCGGCTGTTTCACGCATGGCGAAGACGACCAGACCTGCCGCGCCGGCAAGGATCGTGGCAGCGATTGCGAATGTCCAAAGACGTCGGGCCCGAGCTCTCATATTCAAACATATAACCGAATCGCAGGCTTTTTGAACTGCGGCTTATTCCGCAACCGGCTCGGAGCTTTCCGCCGCCGAAACCCAGGCAGCAAACATGGCCGCCTGCTGGCTGTCTGGCGCGAGCCCCTCGCTCACCTGCTTCCATGTCTGGCGGGCCCGCGCACGGTTGCCGCCCTGCCAGTCGGCAAGACCGATCATGAAACCGGCACGCAGCTGGCCCGGCTCAAGACGCCAGGCGCGTGCATAGATGGCCCGCGCATCCTTGCCAACCCGCCCTTCGGAGAGCTGGACATAACTATCGGCCAGGCCGATCATGGCCGGCACGAATTCACCATCCCGGCGCAGGGCTGACTGGTAGTGACGAACCGCATCATCAAGGCGCCCCTGCCCGCCATACAGTTCGCCAAGGAAGAAATGCGGTTGCGGATCGCTCGGCCTCGACTGGACGAGGCTTTCAAGCCGGGCAACGGCCTCATCGCCTGTCATCT
>CAYXQV010000054.1:0-12957 GCA_964467505.1 uncultured Hyphomonadaceae bacterium
CCTTTACCCGCGCATGGGCCGGACGATGGAATGGGACACCGCCGCTGGCCAGGCGGTTGCCGAAGCGGCGGGCGCGCGGGTGCTGACTGAAGACGGCGATCCGCTGCTCTATGGCAAGCGCGAGCGGGGCTATGACAATCCACATTTCATTGTCTATGGCGATGTGACGCCTCAGTAAGGCTCGCCCCGGCGGCCCGAGGCTTCATCCCCAGAGTGCCGGGACCGGTGGAGAGACCCGGCCATCCCTGAATTCCAGCGCGTGCGGCTCGTCGCCGGCAAGCCATGTCGGCCCGTCAAGATCGGCGAAGTCGCATCCTTGCGCCGCGATCACGGCCGGTGCGAGGCTCAGGGAGCCAGCCACCATGCAGCCGACCATGGTCAGCATGCCATGCGCGCGTGCTGCCGCGAGCATTTCCAGCGCGCCGGTCAGCCCGCCTGTCTTGTCGAGTTTCACGTTTACCCCGTCATATCGCGCTGCCAGGGATGGAATGTCGCTGGCCGTGTGGGCGCTTTCATCGCTGCAGACAGGCACCGCGAAGGCACCGCGCCTGAGGCTCTCATCAGCGCCTGCGGGAAGGGGTTGCTCGATCAGGACAACGCCGAGCGCGGCGGCTTCGCGCGCCAGCACGTCAAGGTCCGATGGCGAGATTGCTTCATTTCCGTCGAGGATCAGGCGGGCGTCGGGCCGCGCCTCATGGACGGCGGCGACCCGTGCGAGGTCTTCCGGTCCGCCAAGCTTCAGCTTCAGCAACTGGCCGGGGATGTCACGCGCCAGCCTTGCCATTTCGCCGGGGGCGGCGAGGGTCACGGTCAGGGCGCTCTCGACCGGTCGTGGCGGGCTCAGTCCGGCGAGTTGCCAGACCCGCTTTCCCGACTGTTTCGCCCAAAGATCCCACAAGGCAGTGTCGATCGCGCAGCGCGCAGCCCCCGCTGGCAGAAGCTGTGACAGTACGCTGCGTCCTGCGCCGGTTTCCAGCTTCCCGCGCACCGCCTCTATCTGCGCTGTCACGCTGTCCACGCTCTCGCCATAGCGCGCATAAGGGACACTTTCGCCGCGCCCTGTATGGTCATTGGCAGTGATCTCGACACGCACCGTTTCGGCACACATCTTGCTACCCCTGGAGATGGTAAAGGCCGATTTCAGGGGGGCGGTGTGAGCGGCGATCGCGACCATTATATCTGCCAAGGGCGTGGATCCTGTCCGGTCTTGTGAAATTCAATCGAGTTTCCGCGTCTGGTCTTAACCATGGTCTGCTTGGAGTGGATGTGGAACCGGAAATGACATGAGCACGACCCCGACATTCGACCTGCGCAAGGAAAATGAACGCACCGTCCTGGCTGTGTCCGGCGACTGGGTCGTGACCACGATCCATGCGGTCGATCCGGGGCTTCGCGCGCTCGACCTGCCGGCAGGGGGCGCAATGCTCGATGTCTCCGGTCTTGGCCGCATAGACACGTCCGGCGCGCTGATCATTGACCGCACGCTTGGATGCGAAGGCCACCCGCAATTTGTCGGTGAACATCGCAGCGCTGGTGACATTATCGCGCAGGTGCATGCCGCAAGCGCGCCTTGCCAGGATGAGCCGCCGCAATCGGGTTCGATCCTGAACCTGTTCGAGCGTACCGGGCGCGGTTCGGTGCGGCTCTGGCATGAGAGTATTGCCACCCTGTCCTTTCTCGGTGAAGCGCTTTCGCGCACCGCCACCCTGATGCTCAATCCGCTGCGGCTGCGCTGGACGCCGACCGTTGCGGTGATGGAAGAAGCCGGGCTCGACGCGCTTCCCATCGTTGCCTTCCTGTCCTTCTTTGTCGGCATGGTGGTCGCCTTTATCGGCGCGACGACGCTGGCCGATTTCGGCGCGACCATATTTGTCGTCGAACTGGTCGGCATCTCCATGATGCGCGAGTTCGGGGTCATCCTGACCGCGATCATCCTGGCCGGGCGGACCAATTCCAGCTTTACCGCGCAGATCGGTGCCATGCGCATGCGCCAGGAAATCGACGCGATGACCACGCTCGGCCTGTCACCCATGGATGTTCTTGTGGTCCCGCGTATCATTGCGATGGTGCTGATGACGCCGGTCCTGACCTTTGTTGCGACGCTTGCGGGGATAGTTGGCGGCGTGAGTGTCGGCTGGCTGGCGCTGGATATCAACCCGGCAGTGTTCACAGCTCGTCTGCAGGACTATGTCCCGGTTGCCAATTTCTGGGTCGGGCTTTCCAAGGCGCCGGTCTTCGGCCTTGTGGTGGCGCTGATCGGGTGTCGCCAGGGATTGCTCGTCGGCGGCAGCGTGCAGTCGCTCGGCCATCACACGACAACTTCCGTGGTGCAGGCGATCTTCTCGATCATCGTGATCGATGCGTTCTTTGCGATCTTCTACATGGAGATGGGGATTTGACCGATACGGAGATTGCCATCCGGGTGCGCGGACTGAAGACCGCATATGGGTCCGATGTCGTGCATGACGGGCTCGACCTTGATGTGCGTCGCGGCGAGATTCTTGGGGTGATTGGCGGGTCGGGCACCGGAAAATCGGTCCTGCTGCGCGCCATTGTCGGGCTGAAACGCCCCTCGGCGGGCAGTGTCGAGGTGTTCGGCGAGGACATATTGCGCCTGTCGGGCAAGGCGCGCGAGCGACTGGAGCGCCGCTGGGGCCTGATGTTCCAGGACGGCGCGCTGTTCTCGAACCTCACCGTGCGCGAGAATGTCATGGTGGCGCTGGCCGAGCACACGAAACTCTCACCGCGCCTGCGCCGCGAGGTCGCCGACATGAAGATACAGCTTGCCGGGCTCAAGCCTGATGCGGGGCCGAAATACCCGTCAGACCTGTCTGGCGGGATGCGCAAGCGCGCCGCGCTCGCCCGTGCCATCGCGCTTGATCCCGACCTCCTCTTTCTCGACGAGCCGACCGCCGGCCTCGACCCGATCACGGCAGCCGGGTTCGATGCGCTCATCCGCGAGTTGCAGCAGAGTCTTGGCCTGACGGTGTTCCTGGTCACACATGATCTCGACACGCTGGCGGCGACCTGCGACCGGATCGCAGTGCTCGCCGACAAGCATGTCATCGCAATTGGCACGATCGAGGAGCTTCGCGCCATAGATCATCCCTGGATCGACAGTTATTTCAACGGACCGCGCGGACGCGCGGCCACAGCTGCCTGAAGGAGCGCAAATCCCATGGAACCGCGCGCAAATTTTGCCCTGATCGGCGCCGTCGTGATCCTGGCGGGTGTTGCCCTTGTGGGCTTCATCCTCTGGCTCGGACAATCCCAGTTCCGCGAGACCTATGACGAGTATGATGTTGTCTTCGAAGGGCCGGTCACGCTCGATGAGGGCGCTTCGGTGCGCTATATCGGGATCAAGGTCGGAGAGGTCCGCTGGATCCGTATCGACCGCGCCGATGCTTCGCGTGTGCGCGCGCGCATCCGCATTGACAGCGAGACACCGGTCAAGACCGACTCGACCGCGACAATCGATTTTGCGGGCATCACGGGGTTGACCTATGTGCTGATCAGTGCGGGGACATCAGGCGCGGATGATCTCAGTCGCGAGCCTGGCCAGCCGGTCCCGGTGATCAACGCCGAGCGCACCCAGCTGTCTGCACTGATCAGTTCGGGCGGTGAGATCCTCGCAGATGCCGGCCAGACGACCCGCCAGCTCAACAAGCTGCTGTCTGACGACAACATTGCGAGCGTCGAACGCACGCTGGCCAATATCGAGCAGGTTTCAGAGCGGCTCGTCGCAACCGACGGGCTGATCGCGCGGGCCGACCGGGCACTCGATGCGGCGGCAGATGCCGGGGAGAGCTTCGATACCGCCTCGCGCGAGCTTGCCACACTTGCCCGCTCGGCAGACGGCCAGCTTGGTGCGCTCATTGGTGAGCTCCAGGGCCTGAGCGCATCGGCCGAGACGTCTCTTGGCCGGTTCGACGAATTGCTGGCTGGCGGAAACCGGACGGCTGACAGTGCGCGCGAATTGTTGGACGGGCCCGCCACCCGCGCGCTTGAGGAGATCGCGATTGCAAGCCAGGATCTCAGTCGCCTGCTGGCGCGGGCCGAAACCCTTGTCCGCGAGGTCGAACAGAATCCGCAAAGCATCGTTGTTGGCGATGCATTGCCCTATGAGGAGTCGCGCTGATGGCCTGGATCAAGACACTTTGTGCGCTGGCCGGCCTTGCCGCGCTCGGCGGTTGTCTGTCGGTGCTTCCCGAGCCCAATACGCCAGGCGCGCTCTATCGTGTCGGCGCGGTGGAAACCCTGGCGCAGCTCAATGCCCACGTGGTCATCCGCGAGCCGGAAGCTCCGCGCCTGTTTGCCGGTCGCGACATGGTGGTGGAAGGCGCAGATGGCGGGCTGAAGCTGGTGGCGGGTGCGCAGTGGGCCGGGCGCTTTACAAGGCTCGTACAGGTCGCGCTGATTGATGCGCTGGCAGGCGGCGAGGGCATGGCGCTTGATGCTTCCAGCGGAGCGCCGGGCGCTTATGAGCTGTCCTGGCGGGTCGCCGACATTGCGGTGAAAGGCGCGCGGGCGCGCTGTGTGCTGGACCTGACCCTGCTCGAAGGGCGCACGCGGGCGCCGGTGGCCACAGCGAAAGTGTCCGGCGAAGCATTGCTTGGCGGCAACCAGCCGGGCGACCGGGCGCGTGCGCTTTCATCTGCGAGCCGGGCCTGCGTTGCCGAGGCGGCAGCTTTCGTGTCGCAGAAAGCCGTTGCGAAGCCGGACGCCTGATACGTCGAAGGGATCTGCGTCAAACCGTGTGGGCCGGCCCGGGCAAGCCGCACAGACCGCCTTTCAGCTGGCTCATCCAAACCAGACCGCGGGGCGCTTGTTCCACCAGGGGCGGGCCTCTTCGAGTTGGCCGGCAAGGCGGTACAAGAGCCCTTCATGGCCATATCGCGCGCCGAACATCATGCCGATCGGCAGGTTCTGGCTCGACCAGTGCAGGGGCACCGACATGGCCGGCGCGCCGATCTGGTTGTAGACAGGACACCACGGGGCAAATGTCGAAACCAGCTCCCCATAAGCGTCGAAGTCGTCCGGAGCGAGGCTGAGCCGGCCAAGCTCGACCGGTTCGCGCGACAGGGTCGGCATCAGCACGACGTCAAAATTGCCCGCATCCATCCAGTGATGATAGGCGAGTGCGGCCTCGATAAAGGCGTGGTCAGCGCGCACAAGGTCGGCCATCGGCACGGTGCGGCCAAGCTCGACAAAGCGCAGCGTCACCGGTTCCAGATCGTCAGGACCAAGTTCGCGGCCAAGGTCGCGCCCGCGCGCATCGGCCATTGCGGCAGAATGCGCCGAGACAATCATCAGCATGCCCTTGCCGAGCGCCTCGCCATCGAGCCCCGGTGCGGACTCTTCGACATGATGACCAAGCTCCTCCAGCAAGCTGGCAGTGTCATCAAGCCCCTTGCGGGCCTCCGGGTCCGGGCTTGCCCCGTTGGGAGCGCTTGTCCACAGCGCGATCTTCAGTGCATCAGGCGAGCGCGACACCTCCTCCAGATAGTTGCGTTCGGGCGCTGGCGCTGCGTAACGCGCGCCCGGCTCGTGCCCATGGGTGACGTCCATCATCGCGGCATTGTCGCGAACGCTGCGTGAAACCGCGTGGATGGTCGACAAGCCGTTCCAGTTCTCGGTCCGGCCCGGTCCCATGGGGATGCGCCCGCGCGAGGGCTTCATTCCGAAGAGGCCAGTGCAGGCGGCAGGGATACGGATCGAACCGCCGCCATCGCTGGCCATTGCCATCGGGATCACGCCGCTGGCCACACAGGCCGATGCCCCGCCCGATGAGCCGCCAGACGTGCGCGCAAGGTTCCACGGATTGCGCGTCTGGCCGTAAAGCGCGCTTTCGGTCGATGTTGTCAGGCCATATTCCGGGCTGGTGGTCTGTCCGAAAAGTGTGAAACCAGCGGCGCGGTAGCGCTCGGTAATGACGCTGTCACGCGTGGCAACATTTCCCGTAAAAGCGCGCGAGCCGCCAGTGAGAGGGGCCCCCTTGATCTCCACGCCGAGATCCTTGGTCGCGTAGGGCACCCCCTTGAAGGCGCCCTCAGGCAGGCCGTCGGCGATCTGCTGGCGGGCGATTTGCGGGAAAAGGGCTGAAAAGCAGTTCAGCTCCGCCTGCGCGGCCTCGGCGCGGCTGAGCGCGGCATCAAGCAGCTCCTGCGGACTGACTTTTTTGCGTCGGACCAGGTCGGCCAGGCCCAATGCGTCATATTCGCCATAGTCTTCCATGTCGGTTCCCTCCTGTTGGCACGCAGTGTGGCGCGTCGGAGGCGATGTGGAAAGGGGCTTCCGGGTTTCAGGGTACGCGCCCTAATCGAAGCGCACGCGCTGGAATGTGTCCTCGCCGGTAAACGCAAGTGAGCGAACCTCCTCGCCCTTGCGGATATTGACGCGGTTGAGCTGGTCTGGCCAGCGCTCGCGCAGGGCGTCCTGTCGGATCAGCATGTCATTGGCGTTCACCTCGCCGATGTCGATTTCCTGGTAGACCCAGACATAGCCGCCCTCGATTTCCGATCCGACGAGCCTGAGCGGGTAGGGCCTGCCTTCGCCATCGGCAAGCACGAACTGCCCGGCCACCTGGCTTGCAAACTGGCGGCGCGCTTCCGGGTCGCCAGCAAGGTCGGCATGTTCGTGCGTGCCTGCGCGCATTGCGTGTTCGGCATCATGCATGACGAACCGGTGGGCGATTTCCACATGACCGCTGCGAGGATTGAACAGCACCTCGCTGAGCGCCGTCTTGATTTCATGCGCGCTGGCACTGACCGGCAATAGAATGGCGATCAGTGCGGCCAGCCATGTTCGCGCGTGTGCAATCATTCGGCTGGTTCTCCTTCTCCACGCCGTCCGAACAGCTGGTCGAGAAGTTCGCCGGGTGTCAGCGTGTCATCTTCATCATCGCCCGGTTCATTGTCTTCCGGTTGATCGTCGCCGGTATCGGTTGTGCGGTCATCTTCGCCAGCCGGTTGCGGGGTTTCGGGCCGGGTCGATGTGTCACCTGCCTCGTCCTCCGTCTCCACAGGCGCCGCCTGCGGGCTTGTATCGTCGGGCTTGTCGACGTCCAGTTCCCGACCGTCGGGCGCCTGGGGAGCCGTTTCAGGTGTCTGCTGCTCGCCTGAAGCCGGCTGCGGCGTCATGCCAGCCTGTTCGCCGGGATCCGACTCCTCGCCTGGTGCCGGCTTGTCGCGCGGTTCGGTTTCGGCCTCCTTCGACGCCTCCTCCTCGTCGGCTTCGTCAAGCTCGGTCTTGATGTCCTGCATGATGTCCCGGCGGACAAGGCCGGACGGCTTGGACTTGTAGGCTTCCACGCGGCTGGGAATGATCCGGCGCGGATAATGGTTGTTCTCGATGTCAGCGTCGGCCGTTTCCCAATTGGGATCCACGGTTACGCTGGTCAGTTCGGTGCCCTTGTCAAAGGTCAGCAGCTTGCGGACCTTGCGCGGGTCGCGGCGCCAGATTTCCGCAGGGATGTAAACGCGCTGACTGCCGCCATCCGCGAAGTTCAGGCCGAGAATGATCGGCATGACCAGTCCACCATGATTGGAAAACTCCAGGACATAATAGTTCCTGTCCTCTTCAACGGCGCGTTCGAACGCCTCGCGTTCCCAATCCTCCAGGTCCTCAAGGAAGCTGCGATACTTGTTTCGCTCCTTGTTGGTCACCGTGTAGATGTCATTGTCGTCATAGAAGTCGCGAACATCGCGGTTGCGTGCGACCCATGGCTCGATGCCTGCTTCCTCGTTTTGCAGCACGCCGACAGCTGCCGGTTTTTCCTGCTCGACCTCGCGCTGGCGGGCATAATCGATGTCAGGATCCTCGGTATCGAGACGCAGGCGGTAGATGCGGTCGATCGAGATATCGACATGATCGGTGGTGTAGAACCAGCCGCGCCAGAACCAGTCCAGATCGGTGCCGGAAGCTTCTTCCATCGTGCGGAAGAAATCGGCCGGGGTCGGGCGCTTGAACTTCCAGCGGCGGGAATATTCGCGGAATGCGAACTCGAACCGCTCGCGCCCCAGGATCGTGTCACGCAGGATGTGCAGGGCCGCTGAAGGCTTGCCATAGGAGTTCGAGCCAAGATTGAGGATCGAGTCCGACTGCGTCATGATCGGCACCTGGTTCTGCGATGTCATGTACGAGGTGAGATCGCGCGGCAGCGACCGCGTCCACGGCATGGCCGGATCCCATTCATAACCCGCCACGCTGTCGAGAAAACTGTTGAGCCCCTCATCCATCCAGGTCCACTGGCGCTCGTCGGAATTCACGGTCATCGGGAAATAGATGTGACCGATCTCGTGAATGATGACGCCGACGAGAAACCGCTTTTCCGCCATGGAATAGGTCCGCGAGCCGTCATCCTGCAGCGTTGTGCGCGGACCGTTGAAGGTGATCATGGGATATTCCATGCCGCCGACCGGGCCGTTCACCGACTGGGCGGTGGGATAGGGATAATCGAAGGAAAACCGCGAATAGACCTCCATCGTGTGGACAACAACATTCGTGGAATACTTTTCCCACAGCTCGCCGCCTTCCTTTGGCCAGAAGGACATCGCCATGACGGTCTCGTGCTCGGCGCCGGGCTGTTTGTGGCCCTGCGCATCCCAGGCGAACTTGCGTGAGGAGGCCCAGGCGAAATCGCGGACATTCTCGGCCTCGAAGATCCAGGTCTTCTCGCCTGCGGGATCAGAGCTTTCGTTTTCCAGCGCCTCGTCCGGGGTGACGATCATCACCGGCTCATCGGCGTTGCGCGCCCGGCGCAAGCGACGGCGCTGGCGCGCGGTGAGGACATCGCTGTCATTGGCCAGCACGCCCGTGGCCGACACGATATGGTCATCGGGCACGGTGATCTGGACGGTGTAGTCGCCAAATTCCAGCGTGAACTCGCCGCGTCCGAGGAATTCCTTGTTATGCCAGCCTTCATAGTCGCTATAGGCCACAAGGCGCGGGAACCACTGCGCGACAAGGAAGATATCATTGCCGCCCTCGCGCGCATCATCGGGGAAATGCTCATAGCCTGAGCGGGCGCGAACCGCATCTTCCTCAACGAGATTGTAGGCCCAGTCGACGCCGAAAGCGGTGCTTGCGCCGGGCGCAAGCGGTTCAGGCAGGTCGATGCGCATCAGCGTGCCGACAATCGTGTGGTCGAGGTCATTGCCTTCCGGGTCTGTGACCGCCGTGATGTCATAGCCGTATTCATTATCAGCCATGGCCTGCTGGCGGCGCAGTTCGCCGAAGCTGAACTTCGCGGGATCATCGCTGCCAGGCGCCGAGGCTGCCGGGCCGCGCCGTCCAATGCCGCCAAAATCGTTCGCAAGTTCGGCGATCGAGTCATTGCGAAACTTGTTCTGGTCAAGCTGCAGCCAGAGATAGGTCAGCGTGTCGGGTGAATTGTTCTGGTAGGTCACCGTCTGGGATGCGGTCAGCCGGCGCGCGTCTTCATCAAGACGGACCTCGATTTCGTAGTCGGCTTCCTGCTGCCAGTATTCGTGGCCGGGCGCCCCGGCGGCATTGCGGTAGACATTCGGTGTGGGCAGCACTTCATCAAGCTGTCGGAACTTGTCCTCGAACTTCCCTTTCGTCTGCTGTATGCCCTGCGCCGACGCGGCGTTGCCGATAATCAAGGCCGTAAGCGCTGCAAAAAGAAGCCGCATGCCAATTTTCTCCCGAATGATGTTTCGCCCGATACTACGCGTGAGGAATGAATGGAATCTCTAGGGCGCCGGGTCAATTGAGTGCCCCTGTCACGCGAGGCGAGGCAATGCTAGGACGCAGGCGAGGCTAAACAGGCCGGCAAGGGGCAAGGACGGGCATGGAAGACGACAATCAGTCTGCGGGACATTCCGCGCGCCAGCGTATCGGCCTGTGGCTGGGACCACTGCTGGCGCTGGCGCTGCAGGTGTTGCCGGTCCCGGACTCGCTGCTGGAGGTGGCAGGCGATGCGGGCACAGCGCGCGCAGCCTGGCTGGTCTTGTCGCTTCTCTCGCTGATGGCGGTCTGGTGGGTCAGCGAGGCCATTCCGATCCCGGTCACATCGCTGTTACCGATCATATTTCTTCCCATCCTCGCCATTCAGCCGCTGCGTGAGGTGACCGCAGCCTACATGCATCCGGTCGTGGTGCTCCTGCTTGGCGGGTTCATCATCGCCAAGGCCATCGAGCGCTGGGACCTGCATTCGCGGATCGCGCTCAATATCGTGGCGCGAGCCGGCAATCATCCCGCGATGATCGTTGGCGGCTTCATGGTGGCCGGCGCGCTCTTGTCGATGTGGATATCGAACACCGCAACCTCGATCATGATGATGCCGATCGCGCTCTCGGTCGCCGCCGCCGTTCTTGGCCGTGACAAGCTCGATGCGCCTTTTACATGGGCATTGCTTCTCGGTGTCGCCTGGTCGTGTTCGATAGGTGGGCTTGGCACGCTGATCGGCACGCCGACCAATCTGATCATTGTCGGCTATCTCAATGACACTGCGGGTTTTTCCATAGGTTTCCTGCAATGGATGCTGCTCGGGATTCCAACCGTGATCATCATGGTGCCACTGGCCTGGCTGGTGCTGACCCGTTGGGCTTTCCGGCTGGAGGCCAGTGACCAGGGCGAGGAGGGCCAGAAAGCGGTACGCCGGCAGCTTGCCGCGCTGGGCCCCCTGACGGTGCCGCAGGCGCGCACACTTATCCTGTTTGCTGTTGTCGCCGGCCTGTGGATCCTGCGACAGCCGCTGCAGGGCCTGCAGATTGCCGGTGACTTTCCTCTTGCAGGGCTGAGCGATCATATCATTGCGATAATCGGTGTCTTGCTGGCCTTTCTGATCCCCGCTGGCGACAAGGCGCGCGCGGGCACGGCGCTGCTGGACTGGAAGAGCGCGGAGTCGATTCCCTGGGGCGTGTTGCTTCTCTTCGGGGGTGGCATGGCGCTGGCCGGCGCGATAACGGCAAGCGGGCTCGGCACCTGGCTGGGCGGTGAGCTTGCCGGACTGTCAAATCTCCCGGTGCTGCTGCTTGTCCTTGTCCTGACCACATTCGTGATCTTCGCAACCGAAGTGACGAGCAATATCGCGACGGCCTCGGCATTGATGCCGGTGCTGGGAGCGGTGGCGCTGGCGACCGGTCTGCCAGTGGAACTGCTGGCTGCGCCGCTGGCCATGGCTGCCAGCTGCGCCTTCATGCTGCCTATGGCGACCGGGCCCAATGCGGTGGCCTTTGCGACAGGTCATGTCAGCCTGCCGACCATGGCGGGTGCAGGCTTCCGGCTGAACCTGCTCGGTATCCTGGCGATCACGGCGCTGGCCTATCTGCTGGCGGGGCGCGTGTTTGGCTGACAGCCGGCACCTTTCAACCGGTGGGTTTGCGGGCAAGAGGATGCAGCCTGGCCCAGGCCATCGCCATTGCTTGCCGAGCAATCGAGCTATGACTTGCGCCGGAACCCGGAAACAGGCCTTTGACCGCCGCAGCGGTTTGCCCACGTCGCGCATGTCTGCGATATGGCCGTCCATGAGATCAGTGATTGTTCCGGGATGCTTTGGACCGCCCCTCGATATCGCCTGGCCGGGACCGGTTTTGCGGGCAAAGGCTGCGACGTCGCACTGGCGTGAACCGACATCTGAGTGTCCTGGCCAAGCCCGACCTGTGACCGAAGAAAAGACGTTGAAAATACTCAAGAAGTTATGAAAAAACTGGATTATAGATTCTCCGTCGCTCCCATGATGGAGTGGACCGACCGCCATTGCCGGGCGTTTCACCGTGCGCTTAGCCGGCGCGCGCTGCTGTTCACCGAGATGGTGACCGCTGATGCCGTGATCCATGGTGATCGTGAGCGGCTGCTTGGTTTTGCCGGTTTCGAGCATCCTGTCGTGCTCCAGCTTGGCGGGTCGGAGCCGTCGAAACTCGCCCAGGCCGCCCGGATCGGCGCCAATTTCGGCTATGACGAGATCAACCTGAATTGCGGTTGCCCGTCGCAGCGGGTGCAGTCGGGCGCCTTCGGGGCCTGCCTGATGCGCGAGCCGCAGCTCGTGGCCGATTGTGTCGCCGCGATGCGCGCCGCGGTGGACGTGCCGGTGACGGTGAAATGCCGCATCGGCGTGGATGACGACCCGCCGCGTGAGACGCTGTTTCGCTTTGTCGACACGGTGGCGCAGGCGGGCTGCGAGGTGTTCACCGTGCATGCGCGCAAGGCCTGGCTGAAGGGGCTGAGCCCGAAGGAAAACAGGGAAATACCGCCGCTTGACCATGATCTCGCCGCCGTTCTCAAGGCCGGGCGGCCCGATCTCACAATCATCCTGAATGGCGCGATCCAGAGTCTGGACGCAGCCCTCGAGCATCTCTCTCGTTTCGATGGCGTGATGCTGGGGCGGGCGGCTTACCAGACGCCGGCGCTGCTGGCCGGGGTCGATGCGATGCTCGCCAGCCTTGATGATGATGGGGACGCGGCGCGCTTGTGTGCGCCCGGCCTGCCTTGCCTGCTGGAGGCGGTCGCGGCCCACCGGCCTTATCTTTCTGCGCGGCTTGAGGAGGGCGTGCCTCTGCATGCGATGACGCGCCACATGCTCGGCCTGTTTTCCGGGCAGCCGGGCGCGCGCCACTGGCGCCGTACGCTTTCCGAGCAGGGCGTGAAACCGGGCGCCGGACTGGAAGTTCTCGATGCCGCCCTCGCGCCTCTGCGGGCTTTGGCGTCCCGAAACCTCGTCCCGCTTGCCCGGGCCTGACCCGGGCGCTGTCTGAGAAGGCTCTTCACTGTGTCGCGAGGAGGGCCCGGCTCTTCGACCGGGCATGCGGGCCTTGGGGTCCCGAAACCTCGTCCCCGCTTGCCCGGGCCTGACCCGGGCCCTACCTGTGAAGGCTCTTCACTGTGTCGCGGGGAGGGCCCGGCTCTTCGGCCGGGCATGCGGGCTTTGGGGGCCCGAAACCTCGTCCCGCTTGCCCGGGCCTGACCCGGGCCCTGCCTGAAAAGGCTCCCAACTGT
>CAYXQV010000055.1:0-12801 GCA_964467505.1 uncultured Hyphomonadaceae bacterium
TCCGCGCCGCACGCACGCCGCCGCTTCCTGCCCCGATGACGAGCAGGTCAAAGTCATATCCGTGAGCCATGAAATTGTCCTTCGCTGTTCCGCCTGCCGCATATGAGGCGGATCACAGCGATGTTCAATTCATCGGCGCCGGGCAGTCGGGTCCCTGCGGCTTGCGACCTCCCGGCGGGGCCTTCAGCGCCAGGACCTGCGCTTCCTTCAGCCGGAACGCGATTTCATCCACGCTGAGGGTCCGGTTGATGCACGAAATCGGCTCGCCATTGTCTGCTGATATGATCGCCGACAGGCCGGTCACGCCGCCATACCAGTCCCAGAGATATCCTGCCTGGTGGCTGTCGGCCAGCCGGATGGCATCGGCGAAGACGCGCAACCTGTTTTCATCGCCGCCCCTGCGCGTTTCGGTCATGTCAAGCTCGACCAGTTCGATCCGGCCCTCGGGAAACCGGGTGATCGCCTCGTCGATGCGCGGATCGATGATGCGACAATTGGGACACCAGTCGGCCGTGAAATTGATCACCTTGACCACCGGCGCTGTGTCAGCAGTGGCCGTCTGCGGAGCCGTCTGGGCGCCCGCCAGCGACGCAGCAAGAGCGACAGCAGCGATGAGCGACGCGATTTTCCGCATTGAAATGCCTTCCTTGATATTTCGAAGATATTGTATCGGGCAAAACATGAATGCAGGCCAAATCAACCGGCTGTGAACGCACCGCGCCAGCTGAACTTGTACGCAATTTGCAGGCCTCTGCCTTGCTTCACCGAAAGGCGGCCACAGGCGATGCAGTACAGACCGGAAGTCGACGGGCTCAGGGCGCTGGCAGTTGTGCCTGTCGTGCTCTTTCATGCCGGCTACACGACCTTTTCGGGCGGATATGTCGGCGTCGACATCTTCTTCGTGATTTCCGGCTATCTGATCACCTCGATCATAGACCGCGAGATTTCGGCAGGCCGCTTCTCGCTGCGCAGTTTCTATGAGCGCAGGGCAAGGCGGATCCTGCCGGCGCTGTGGCTGGTCTGCCTGGTTTCGATCCCCTTCGCCTTTGCATTGATGACGCCGGAACACCTGCGTGATTTCGCCGCCAGCCTGGTCTCTGTCGCGCTGTTCGCCTCGAATTTCCTGTTCTGGCAGGAGGCCGGGTATTTCGAGACCGCCGGCGAGCTAAAGCCACTCCTGCACACCTGGAGCCTTGCGGTGGAAGAGCAGTTCTACCTGCTGTTCCCACTCGCAATGATGGTCTTGCTGCCGCGCTCTCGCAGGCTCACCGTGGCACTGCTAGGCCTCGCCTCGCTGGCCAGCCTGCTGCTCGCGATCTGGGGCGCTCGTGCCGCGCCGCATGCCAATTATTTCCTGCTGCCATCGCGCGGGTTCGAACTTGGTGCGGGCGCCCTGCTGGCACTGACAGTCGGCACAAGCAGGCCCGGGCCTGGCTGGCTGCGGACCGCCGCATCGCTGGCTGGCATGGCGCTGCTGCTGGCAGGGGTCTTCCTGCTCGACGGCGACACGCCCTTTCCCGGTCTCGCCGCCCTCCTGCCTGTGGCGGGCACCTGCGCGATCATCGCGTTTTGCGGGCCCGGCGACCCGGTTGGCCGGGCCTTGTCATGGCGCCCGGTCGTGCTTGTCGGGCTTGTCTCCTACAGTTTCTATCTGTGGCACCAGCCGGTCTTCGTGTTCGCGCGGCTTTGGCAATACACAGGCGGGCCGGCGCCGAATTATCCCTTGCTGATCACCCTCAGCTTTGCACTTGCCTGGCTGAGCTGGCGTTTCATCGAAGCACCTTTCCGCAGCCGCACGATGATGCCCCTGCCCCGTCTTGCCGGCGTGCTCGCCCCAGTGTGCGCCAGCGGGGCGGCGCTTGGCCTGGTCGGCGTGACAACGGACGGTTTCAGCCAGCTTCGCACCAACCCGGCAGAAAAGGCCCGGCTTGCAACCGCCAGCCCGTCGCCGTACCGCGAAAGCTGCCACACGGCCGGGCAGGACTATCTCAGGCCTGCTGAGGCCTGCCGGTATTTTGCCGAACCGGCGCGCTGGGCGAGTTTCGGCGACAGCCACACCGTCGAGCTTTCCTGGTCGCTGGCAAAGGCGCTGGAGCCTGCAGGCGTCGGGCTTCAGCATTTCAGCTTTTCCAATTGCGCGCCGCGTCTTGCCGAGCCGGCAGCGCGCGGCAATTGCGCGCGATGGAGCCGTGAGGCGGCTGCCCATATCGCCGCTGACGGGGACATCGACACGGTGGTCGTCAGCTATCGCATCCTCAATTACCTTCATGGCGATCACAGCCACGACTATCCCGGCCTTCCTGACCGGCGCAGCGCCGCAGAGCGGCAGGCGGCCTGGGACTCCTATCTCGCCGCGCTGGAACATTTCCGATCAGCGGGCAAACGCGTGATCCTGGTCCTGTCAGTGCCGGAACTGCCCGCCCCTGTCGGATATGTCATGCGGCGAAACCCCCGGGCCGACGGGCGGATCGAGGGGGTCAGCCGCGAATGGTGGGAGCGCCGGCGCGCCTGGATGTTTGCAAAGCTCCACGACGTTCCCGGCGCGGTCATCATCATCGACCCGACCGACCTGTTCTGCGACCGGGACACCTGCTTTGCCGCGGAAGGCCCCAGATCGCTGTATTTCGACCAGAACCATGCCAGCATCAAAGGCATGGAGCGCGTAGCCAATGCCATTCTGGAGGCGGCCCCGCCGGTTCCGGCCATCGCGCCATCCCATCCCGATCGCGACTAAACGCATATCTCGTCAGGGCAAGGCGCATTCGCGCCCTTTATAGACCCGCGCGAATGCGCTAGGCGGGCGGGCTGTTGCCAATTTTGCCAGGGATCGGAACTGCCATGTCTGCCGAGGCCGAAGCCGCGCGCCGTCGCACCTTCGCCATCATCTCGCACCCCGATGCGGGCAAGACGACGTTGACCGAAGCGCTGCTGCTGGCGGGCGGAGCGATCCGGCTTGCCGGGCAGGTGGCCGCGCGCGGGGAGCGCCGACGAACCCAGTCCGACTGGATGAAGATCGAGCGCGACCGGGGCATTTCGGTGGCCTCATCGGTGATGACCTTCGAGCATGACGGCCTCGTCTTCAACCTGCTTGACACGCCTGGCCACGAGGATTTCTCCGAAGACACCTACCGCACGCTGACGGCTGCCGACAGCGCGATCATGGTCATCGATGCGGCAAAGGGTATCGAGCCCCAGACCCTGAAACTGTTCGAAGTCTGCCGGATGCGCGACATTCCGATCATCACCTTTGTCAACAAGATGGACCGCGAAGCGCTTGACCCGTTCGAACTGCTCGACGAAATCGCAGACAAATTGCAGCTCGACACCGCGCCGCTCTACTGGCCGGCGGCCAGCGGCAACCGCTTTTCCGGCATGCTTGACCTGCGAACGAAAGAACTGTGCGTCTACCACAAGTCAACGGCGGATGATGAGATCAGGCCGGGGCCAGCCGATCGCGTGCCGGCCACCGGCAACTCTATCGCTGCTTACATGGACGAGCTTGTCCACGATGAACTGGCAGAGGGTGCCGAACTTGCCGGCGAGGCCCTGCCCGGTTTCGACATCGACGCGTTCCGCGAGGGGCACATGACGCCGGTCATCTTCGGATCGGCACTGCGCCATTTCGGTGTCGGCGAACTTCTCGGCGCACTGACCGAATTTGCGCCGGGCCCGCGCCGGCAGGCTGCTGAGCGGGCCGGCCAACCCGTCATGCTTGAGCCGGGCGGCAAGGACGTCGCCGGGTTCATTTTCAAGATCCAGGCAAATATGGACCCAAATCACCGCGACCGGATCGCCTTCCTGCGGATGTGCTCGGGCGAGTTCCGGCGCGGCATGCGCCTGAAGACGACGCAGGGCAAGCAGGTCAATGTCCACAATCCGCTGATGTTCATGGCGCAGGATCGCGAAATCATGGAAACCGCTTATGCCGGCGACGTGATCGGCGTGCCCAATCATGGCGCCCTGCGGGTTGGCGACAGTCTTTCGGCAAATGGCGATATCCGGTTTGCCGGGATTCCGAACTTCGCCCCGGAAATCCTCAGGCGCGCACGCATCAAGGACCCGATGAAGCAGAAACACCTGCGCAGGGCCCTGGAAAGCCTCGCCGAGGAGGGCGTGACACAGCTGTTCCGCCCCCAGATCGGTTCGGACATGATTGTCGGCGCGGTCGGCCAGTTGCAGTTCGAGGTGATGAGCGAAAGACTGTCGGCCGAATACAATCTGGAGGTCGCATTCGAAACGGCCCCCTACAGCGTCGCGCGCTGGATGACGAGCGAGGATCGCGACAAGATCGAGGCCTTCATGGACAAGAACAAGGCGTCATCAGGCTTCGACCTCGATGACTCGCCGGTCTTCCTCGCCAAGAACGCCTGGGATGTCGGATACGCCGAAGAAAAGAATCCTGACATCCGCTTTTCTGCCACAAAGGAACGCACGGTCTGATCAGGCCATTGCTTCAAGGAGGGGAACCGGAAGAATGAACAACGAAATTCAAAACGCAGCAGCCGCGCTGCCGGGCTGGGCGCAGGACAACCTGCCCGAATGGGCACTGAATGGCTTGGCCTATCTGCTCGACATCTGGAACCAGGGCGCCCTCGGGCTGACCTATGGCGAAATCACGCTGGTTGTTATCATCCTCGTGGTGTCGCTGCTTATCCGCGGCCTGTTTGCGCGCACGGTGGTTCGCGCCATCACCCGTGCGGCTGCCGGCACCGAGACCAATATCGATGACGCGCTGGTCAAGATCGTCTCGACGCCGCTGAAGCTCGTTCCGCTGATCATCGGGGTCTACTTCGCGCTGCAGGTCATTGATATCGGCGCAGATACCGAGGAAATCGCCAACAAGGCTGTCCAGTCCTTCATCGCCCTGGCGGTTTTCTGGACGCTGTCGCGGGCCGTCAATGCCTTCGAATTCGTGTTCACCTCGCTGCGCGACACGCTGACACCCGCAGTGGTCGACTGGATGCTCAAGGCGCTTCAGTTCATCCTGGTCATTCTCGGCTTCGGCGCCGTGGCACAAATCTGGGGCATCCAGATTGCGCCGCTGCTGGCTGGCCTCGGCATTTTCGGCATCGCCGTCGGCCTTGGCGCACAGGACCTGTTCAAGAACCTGATTTCAGGGATCCTCATCCTCACGGAAAAGCGCTTCGTGCCGGGAGAATGGATCCAGGCCGACGGCATCTGCGAAGGCACGGTGGAACAGATCAATTTCCGCTCGACACTGATCCGCCGCTTCGACCGCAGCCCGATGTACGTGCCCAATTCATTCCTGTCTGATGGCGCGGTGACAAATTTCTCGCGCATGACCCATCGCCGGATCAAGTGGGTGGTCGGCGTCGAGTACCGCACAACGGTTGACCAACTGAAATATATCCGCGACGAAATCGAGGCCTGGCTGTGGAATGATGACCGGTTTGCCAACCCGCCTGAAGCCTCGCTGTTCGTTCGGGTCGACAGCTTCAATGCCTCGTCGATCGATTTCATCATCTATTGCTTCACCCACACCAAGAACTGGGGCGAGTGGCTGGCGATCAAGGAAGAACTGGCCGTTGCCGTGATGGATATCATAGCGGCTGCCGGCACCGGCTTCGCCTTTCCAAGCCGTACCATCTACATGCAGCAACAGGATGCGCCCGAGATCATGGCGCCGCCGGCCCGCAGCGCCAGCGCCGAGAAAGCCCTCCGCGAAATCGCGGACGTCGAGAAAGTCGGTGGCATGCGTGGTGATGATGACGAGGGCTGAACCCCGCGACGCGGCGCCATGGCGACACGGCCGGCCTTACGCGTATCACTCCTGCGGGAACTGGCGCGGCGGCTGGCTCGCGGCAGGCCGGCGCTGGCCTGATTGAGGATAATATTCGCGCTGGCTGGTCTGCACGCCGGTGCCGACCACCCGCGCGCGGACCTGGGGTATCTTCCTTTGCGGATCGCCTGCATTGCTCGCAGCCTGCACGGAACTCGCACCGTCGCGCTGCGACAGCCGGTCACGACCTGGATAATACCCGGCAGGACCCGTCGTCGGCGCCTGCGTTCGGGTCGCCTGGCCACCAGCAGGTGGCTGAGCCTGCGCCTTGCCGGCAAGCTCGGGGACCGTTACGCCTTCGCTGACCGGCCTGTAGGTCATCGGGCGGAGATTTGCGGCCGGCGCAGGGCCAGCAGCTGGCGTTTCAGCCGGCACCACAACCTTCCGCGCGCCCTCACGTTCGGTGCGCGGCGACAGTCCGGAAATCATGCCGGGGCGCTGGAGAAGCCTGCCGGGCGAGCTTTTCAGTTCGCACGCCGGGCGGTGACCGAGACGGGCATCGGCAAAGCTCCAGGCCTGGCAGCGCGCCTGCGCATTACATTGCATCGCACAAGCATCTGCGTCACTTGCCAGCGCCCACATATAGGTGCCGCCAAGACGATAGGCACCGTCCTGTTGCATGCCAGGCGCCTCGGCATGCCCGTGTGCGGCTAGGGACAGAATGGCGAAGGTCACAAACAGGTTGCGCATGGTAAAACCCCGGTCTTTGCGCCCGAATATGGCCCCGCCGGCTTAACAAAGGCTTTGCCCTGACTGTCAGCCTTCAAGCGCTTCGCGTCTTTCCTCGATCTGGAGCCATTCTTCTTCCAGGGTCTCGACTTCGGACTTCATGCGGTCGAGTTCGCCTGCCCTTTCGCCAAACCCCTGCGGGTCGCGTGAATAGGCGTCCGGATCTGCAATTTCCGACTCCAGCGCCAATATCCTCGCCTGCAGACGGGGAAGCGCCTCTTCGATCTCCTTGAGACGATGAGTGTCCCTGAAGCCGAGTTTGCGGGCCCGCGTCGATGGCTTTTCGCGCGCGGTCTTTGTCTTGTGGCGCGGCGCCTTGCCGACACCCGCACCGGGCAGGTCGCCAAGGCCCGGAACCTGCTCGACGGCATCGCTCCACCCGCCAGCCGTCTGGACCCATGCGCCCTCGCCTGTCGGAACAAGGCATGAGGTCACGGTGGCATCGAGAAACGCCCTGTCATGACTGACAAGCATCAATGTGCCCTCATATGCCGCGAGCATCTCCTCCAGCATGTCCAGCGTCTGCATGTCGAGATCATTTGTCGGCTCGTCGAGCACGAGCAGGTCGGAGCTCTGTGCGAGCGCCACGGCGAGTGTCAGACGGTTGCGCTCACCGCCCGACAGCGCCGAGACCGGCTGGTGAAGCTGGGCCGGGTCGAACATGAACTGTTTGGCATAGCCTGCGACATGGCGCGGAGTGCCCTGCACCATGACCGTGTCGCCGCCATTCGGCGCGAGCGTTTCCCACAGCGTATCGCTTGCCCGCAGGCTGACACGCGTCTGGTCGAGATAGGCGATCTTGAGCGCGCGGGAAACCTTCACACTGCCCGCATCCGGGGCGATCTCTCCCAGCAGCAGCTTCAGAAGACTCGTCTTGCCGACACCATTGGGTCCGACAAGTCCGATCCGGTCGCCGCGAATGACCAGCGTCGAGAGGTCCCGGCAGATCACGATTTCCTCGCCGTCGCGCTCGAAACTCATGGACACATGCCGCGCCTCGATGACTTTCTTCGAGAGGTTCTCGCCGGTGCCGGCCGACATGTCCGCGCCAGCCCTCGCACCCGCCAGGGCAGAGCGCCGCTCGGCATGCTCACGCCGCATCTGCCCGAGCCGTTCCAGGCGGCCCTGGTTGCGCTTGCGCCGGGCCGTCACGCCGCGCGCCAGCCAGCGCTTTTCGCCCTTGAGCTGGGTCTGCAGACGGGCGAGCGCCTTTTCCTCCTCCTCCTCGATCTTTTCGGCCCAGTCCTCGAATTCGCCATAGCCCGAAGGGCTTTTCAGGACCCTGCCCTGGCGCAGCCAGAGCGTGTTGGTCGAGACATTCTCCAGAAACCTGCGATCGTGACTGACGATCAGGATCGCGCCGCCAAAGCCCCTCAGCCGTTTTTCCAGGCGCTCGATTGCGTGAATGTCGAGATGGTTGGTCGGCTCGTCCATCAGGAGAATGTCAGGATCGCGGGCAAATCCGCGCGCAATCGCAGCCCGGCGCTGCTGGCCACCCGAGAGCGTCAGCGGCCCGGCATTCGGGTCCAGCCCCGCCTCGGTCAGTTCGGCCTGCGCGCGATGGAAGTCCTCGACGCCATCGGCAACGAAATCCAGCAAGGTGTGATGGCGCGAAAAGTCCGGCTCCTGGGCCACGAAGGACACCACACTGCCAGGCTGGCGCCAGACATCACCCCGGTCCGGCTCGATCATGCCGGCGACCAGTTTCATCAGCGTCGACTTGCCCGCGCCATTGCGCCCGACGAGCGCGGCCCGCTCGCCCTTCGATACGGCAAGCTCGACGCCTTCGAAAAGCGGTTTGCCGCCGAAGCCGAGTTCGATATTCGAGAGTGTCAGGAGTGGAGGTCTTGCCATGGCTGGGATGTCATGTCGGTCATTCCGCGTCCCGGATCAATCCCCGAACCAAAGCAAGCGCGCCACGGCGCTCGTGCTCAGGCGGATCGCGAGCCGATCGTGGTGCGGTGAAGCAGGCGCGCATGGCCCTGATACCCCCCCGTTGCCATGTGCAGGACGCTGCGATTGTCCCACATCAAAAGTGTTCCGGGCGTCCACTGATGGCGGTACTGGAATTGTGAGCGCGTCTGCCAGCGATGCATCTGCACCAGCAGGTCATGGGCCGCGTCATCATCCATACTTTCAATGCCGATAATGTAACCAAGTGTCGAAAACAGGCCTTTCCTGCCCGTTTCGGGGTGACGCCGGACAATCGGATGCAGCTGCGTCTCCAGAGCGTCATCCGACGGCCGGATGTCCATCGAGCGGCCCGCATCGTCTTTGCCATAGAGACCTTCGCGGCTGTAGCCGCCTCGTGCGGAATGGATTGCGAGGCGTCCTTCCAACCGCTCGCGAAGACTCTCGGGCATTTCGTCCAGGGCCATGTGCTGGTTGGCAAACAGCGTATCGCCCCCCTGCGGCGGGATGGTGATGGCATAAAGACAGGTGCCGGCGGGCGGTTGGGCCTGGAAACTCCAGTCACTGTGCCAGGTCTCGGCAAATATCGGACCTGTTTCGCCAGCCTCGCGCTTGACCGCGATGACATGCTCGCGCCCTTCGATCGGCGCGATATAGGGATCGTCCCCGAACGGTCCGAAATACAGGGTAAACCGTTCAAGATCGTCATCACTCATCGACTGGTCGGGAAACGAGAGGACATGATACCGCAGCCATGCTGCGCGCAATTGGCTGACAGTGGTTTCGTCGAGCCGGCGCGAGAGATCGACGCCGCGAATGATCGCGCCGCAAGCCTGCCCTGTGGGTACTATATCGAGCGCCATGTGATGTTTCCTCCAGACGCGAGGATAGCGCAGAAATCAGTCTCCTGTCAGGCCTCTGTCAGATCCTGACTGTTCCCTGCACGCGCCGGCCATTGCGCTCCAGTTCGATGCGCCACAGGCTGCCACCGTCGGAAAGCACGCCATTGAGGTCTTCGAGCGTTTCTGTCGCCTTGCCATTGACCGACACGATGATGTCGCCCGGACGCACGATGCGACGTGCATAGGCCCCGCGCAGGATACGTGTCACCAGAACACCTGAATCGAACGGATCGCGCCCGATTTCCTCGGCCAGACGCGGGGACAGCTCGGCCACTTCGGCGCCGGAAAAGGGGTGGCGCCCCTGCAGCAGTTCGCGCTCGGCCTCGGTGGCGCCCGGCGGCGGGGCAAGCCTGACGCGAAGGGTCTGCGGCTTGCCACCGCGCAGGATCTCCAGCGTTGACGTTTCGCCGGGCGAGCGGGTCGCGGCCAGGAATTTCAATCCGCGCTCGTCGAAAACCTCACGCGCGTCGATCGACAGGACCAGGTCGCCGCGCCGAAGCCCGGCCCGGTCGGCTGGCCCATCATCATAGACTTCGGTCACGATCACACCGACCGGGCGCTCAAGCCCCTGTGTCTTGGCAATGTCATAGCTTACCGACTGGCCCTTCAGGCCCAGCCAGGGGCGCACGATCATGCCTTCATTGATTGCCGCATCGACAACGCGCCGGACCATCTCGGCCGGGATCGCGAAACCGATCCCGTTGGACCCGCCCGAGCGCGAGAAGATCGCCGTGTTCACGCCGACAAGCTCGCCCGACATGTTCACGAGTGCCCCGCCCGAATTGCCGGGATTTACCGCAGCATCGGTTTGCAGGAAAAACGCATAGTCCGACACGCCGACATCGGTGCGCGCGGTGGCGGAGATAATGCCGCTGGTGACGGTCTGGCCCACACCGAAGGGATTGCCGATGGCCAGGACAAGGTCACCGACTTCCAGGTCGCGGGTGTCGGCATAGCCCAGCACCGGCAGCGGCTGGCCGCCGGTGTCGATCTTGAGCACGGCCAGGTCGGTGCGTTCATCGGCGAGAACGAGTTCGGCGGCATATTCACGCCGGTCGCTGAGAACCACCTTGAGCTCGTCGGCCCCGTCAATCACATGATTGTTGGTCACGATGACGCCTGATGCGCCGACGATCACACCCGAACCCAGCGAGTTCTGGACATTGTCTCTCGGCATTCCGAAGAATTCGCGGAAGACCGGATCGCGCGCAAATGGCGAGGAAAACTCCTGAACCACCTTGCGGGTGTAGACATTTACCACCGCGGGCGATGCGCGCTTGACCAGCGGGGCGAAACTGAGATCGATCTGCGCTTGCGAGCTGGGAATTTCAGCCTGCTGCGCCCGGGCAGAAAACAGCGGCAGCAATGCCAGCGCCAGCAGGATCGCGAGCGCAAGCATGCTCGCATAGAAGAATTTCGAAATATGTCGTGTCATGGCGCGCGTTGTACTCATGATTCATGGCTGTAGTGCGGCAGAAGGCGCGCTTCAATCGGTCAGTCATGACATTGCCGACACGTGCCGCGCGTCAGGCTCCCGGCTCCTCGACCTTGGCCGCAGCGCGCGCAGCAAGTTCGCGCAGATTGGCTTCATGGTCACCGCGATTGATGCGATACAGCAGCATCATCGCCACCATGCCCGACCACAACACCAGCACAACCGGAAAATAGAACTCTCCCAGACGGTCAATTGCATCCTGCGGCACCTCGCCCGGATCGCGTCCTTCCGGAAAGGATATCAGCGTCAGGATCAGCGCAGCGGCCATGACACCAACACCCTCGACCGCCTTTCGGGTAAAACTCATCACCGCGAACAGCACACCCTCCGATCGCCGCCCGGTGCGCAGCTCGGTGTCCTCGGCAAGGTCTGCCATCATCGAATTGACCAGTGCGCTCATAGCGATGAAAGCGGCATATTCAAGCAGGGTCGAGACAAGCACGATCACGAACACCGCCGGATTGCCATTGTCCGGCATCATCCCGATCAGGCGCAGCCCCACCGGCGCCAGCGCAAAGAACAGCGCGACCAGGCCAAGGATAATCGCGGCCTTGCGCTTGCCGGTCCGCTTTGACAGTCCCGGCCCGATGAACAGAGCAAGAAACGCCGACACCAGAACGCTGGCCGTGACCATCGCCGACTGTGAGCCCTCGAACGCCCAATAATACCCGTGCAGGTAATAGATCAGCGCCGCACCCACACCGAAAGCCGCAGCACCCGACAATTGCGACAGGAACAGCGCCATCAGTGAGCGGTTCTTCAGCGTCTCATAGACATCGCCAATGGCCTTGCGAAAGCTCGAGGGCGTTGTGTTTGCCTTGTGCAGGTGGGGAATGTAGCGATGCGTGCCGATCGCGCAGACCATGATCGAGCTGAAAATCGCCAGCGCGGCATAAAACCCGTATCGCCCGAACCCGTCGGTATCGGTAAAGGAACTGCCGGTCGCATCGGAGTCCAGGATGAAGAAAAGCGTGGTGGCCGCCATGATGACCCCGCCAGCAAAAACCATGACGCTACGAAGGGTCAGCAGGCGTGTTCGGTCATCATAGTCTGTGGTCAGTTCGGCTGCCAGCGCAGTGCAGGGAATCTCGTAAAAGGTAATCAGGAGACGCACGCCGATGGCGATGCTGACCAGGAACCAGAACAGGCCAGTCTTGCTGTCGGCCATGACCAGCGCATCGGGCGGGTTCCACAGCCACCAATAGCCGACCGCGACGGGCAGTGCGGCGGCATACATGTAGATATGGCGCCGTCCGAGAGGGCTTTTCGTGTTGTCGGAAAGATAGCCGACAACCGGATCGGAGATCGCATCAAATACAAAGGCCAGCATCAGGGCGAGCCCGACCTGCGCTGAGGGCATTCCGAACGCCTGCCCGTAGCAAAGCATCAGGAAATAGCTGTAGCCATTGCCTTTCACGCCATAGGCGATCCCGCCCGCAGCAAAGGACAATCGGGTTACCCGGTCAACGGGTGGGCGGATTACGGGGACAGCAGCCTCGGTCATCGGCGAACCGGCCGCTAAAGCCCGAGCACCATTTTCGCCATGATGTTGCGCTGGATCTCGTTTGAGCCGGCATAGATCGAGGTCTTGCGATAGTTGAAATAGCTCGGTGCGGCCGTAATCGCATGATCGGGAGCGGGAAGCGTGTCATTGCGCCCGGCTTCCAGACCGGCCCAGGTATCGGCAGCAAAAGGATGCGCATGCATTCCGGCAGCTTCCAGCGTCAGTTCGGTGATCGCCTGCTGGGTATCGGAGCCGGCACATTTCAGCATCGAGCTTTCCGGGCCCATCGCTTCACCAGCACTGAGTGCAGAAAGGATACGCAGCTCAGTGGCATTCAATGCCTCGATGCGGATTTCCATCGCGGCAAGTTTGCGTTGGAAATCGCGATTGCAGATCACCGGATCACGCCCCTCGAATTCGAGGCTGGCAATCTTGCGCGTCTTGGCCAGCATGTTCTTCA
>CAYXQV010000056.1:0-11199 GCA_964467505.1 uncultured Hyphomonadaceae bacterium
GCGGCGTCGATCACATCGAGCGCATCCTGGCCGCTCATCGCGGTGCCGTCTTCGCCAAAATCCGCAGTCACGCGCAAGGCGCCGTCAAGTTCGGCCTTGAAATGTGCGCGGTGGATCTCGATCAGGCCGAATTGCTCAAGGTGGGGATTGTGAAACTGTGCGTCGAGCAGGACATAGCCGCGACCGAGCAGCCGCGCCACGAGATGGACGAGTGCCACTTTCGAGGCTTCGCTGGCGCGCGAGAACATGCTTTCCCCGAAAAACGCCCCGCCGATGGCGACGCCATAAAGCCCGCCGGCCAGGCGACCGTCCAGCCAGGTCTCGACCGAATGGGCATGGCCCTCGCGGTGCAGCCGGCCATAGAGGTTGAGAATAAGCGGATTGATCCATGTGTTTTCACGCCCTGGCGCAGGCGCGGCGCAGCCTTCAACCACCCGTGAAAAAGCCCTGTCAAACGTGACGTCGAACATGTCCCGCCGCACCAGGCGCCTGAGCCTGCGCGGCACATGGAAACCGTGCAGGGGCAGGATGCCGCGCATGTCCGGATCAACGAGAAACACGCGTGGATCATCGTGCGCCTCGGCCATCGGGAACATGCCGCGCCTGTAGCAACGCAGCAGCGTGGCAGTGTCGAGCCTTGTCGTCATTCAGATTTCAGTCGTTGGCGAGGTAGCGCTCCAGCCAGTGGATATCATAGTCGCCATCAATGATGTCCTTCTGCTGCAACAGGTCGCGGTGCAGGTCGAGTGTCGTATCGACGCCGCCGATGACCATCTCCTGCAAGGCTCGTCTCATTCGCATGACACACTCATTGCGGGTGCGCCCATGGACAATCAACTTGCCGATGAGACTATCATAATGTGGTGGGATCCGGTAACCGGCATAAGCAGCGCTGTCGAGGCGAACATCGGGCCCTCCCGGAGGATGAAAATCCGTGATCACTCCGGGACTGGGCACGAATGTGCGCGGGTTTTCCGCATTTATGCGGCATTCCATGGCGTGCCCGACAAGCATCACTTCGTCCTGGGTAAACGAGAGCTTCGCGCCGTCGGCTATGCGGATTTGTTCGCGCACGATGTCGATCCCGGTGATCATTTCGGTGACCGGATGTTCCACCTGGAGGCGGGTATTCATCTCGATGAAGTAGAACTGGCCATCTTCATAGAGAAATTCCATCGTCCCGGCGCCAAGATAGCCAAGCTTTTCCACCGCGCGGGCCACGATCGTGCCGATATCATCGCGCTGGGCCTGGTTGAGGGCCGGGGAGGGGGCTTCCTCGAAGACTTTCTGGTTGCGGCGCTGGATGGAGCAGTCACGCTCCCACAGGTGACACACCGTGCCATGGGAATCAGCGATCACCTGGACCTCGATATGGCGCGGACGCTCGAGATATTTTTCGATATAGACCGCGTCATCGCCGAATGCGGACTTGGCCTCGGTCTTGGCAGTCCGCACCGCGTTTTCCAGCTCCTTTTCCGTCTTCGCAACCTTCATCCCGCGACCGCCACCGCCGGCCGCAGCCTTCACGAGCACGGGAAAGCCGATCTTGCGCGCGGCTTTCCTTGCCGCACTTATGCTCTCTACACCGCCATCCGAGCCGGGCACGACCGGCACACCTGCCTCTATCATTGCCTGTTTGGCGGCGATCTTGTCGCCCATGACCCGGATATGCTCGGGCTTGGGGCCGATGAAGATCAGCCCATGGGCGCCGACCATTTCCGCGAACTGGGCATTCTCCGACAGGAATCCATAACCGGGATGGATCGCATCGGCGCCGGTGATCTCGGCAGCCGCAATGATCTGCGACTTCTTCAGATAACTCTGGGCAGACGGCGGCGGGCCAATGCACACGCTCTCATCGGCCAGGCGCACGGCCATGGCATTGCGGTCAGCCTCGGAGTGCACGGCAACCGTGGCGATGCCCATCTCCTTGCAGGCACGGTGGATCCGCAGGGCAATTTCGCCCCGGTTGGCGATCAGAACCTTCTCGATCATCGCGCTCTCCCTAGCTGATGATGACGAGAGGTTCGCCATACTCGATCGGCTGGGCGTCGCTGACGAGGATTTTCATGACCGTTCCGTCGCGCGGAGCCTCAACCGGGTTGAAGGTCTTCATCGCCTCGACCAGCATCAGCGTGTCGCCTTTCTTCACCTTGTCGCCCTCATTGATGAACAGTTTCGAACCCGGCTCGGGCGACAGATAAACCGTACCGACCATAGGTGACTTGACCGCATCGGCGTTGTCTGCCGCGCTTTCGCCGGCTGGTGGTGTGCCGGTTGCGGCTGGCAGGGCGTTGCCCTGCAGGGCTGGCTGAGCAGGCGCGGGCATGTGCGCAACCGTCTGCACCACGGGCGCGGCGGGCTTGCTGACGCGCACGCGCAACCCCTCATGCTCGATCTCGAGTTCGCCGAGATCGGCATCGCGGAGGATTTCGGCGAGTTCGCGGACAAGCTCGGTATCGAGTTTGCTCTTGGTCGTGCTCATGGTCGGGTTTGGCCTTTCTCGGAAACGAGGTGTCGGGCTGCCTCAAGCGCCAGTTCATAACCATAGGCGCCGAGCCCGGCAATCGTGGCGTCGGCAAGCGGGGCGACGTGGTTGACCTGCCGGAACGCCTCGCGCGCAGCGGGGTTGGACAGATGAACCTCGATCACGGGCACCTTGCAGGCGGCAAGCGCGTCGCGCACGGCGACGGATGTGTGTGTATAGGCGGCGGCATTCAATATCAGCGCAGCGCCGTCCCGGCTGGCCTCCTGGATCCAGTCGACCAGAATGCCTTCGCTGTTGGTCTGTCGGAACACGATCTCTTCGTCCCGTGCCAGTGACACCAGCCGGGCCTCGATGTCGCCGAGCGTGTCGGTTCCGTAGATTTCAGGCTCGCGGGTGCCCAGAAGGTTGAGATTGGGACCGCCCAGGACAAATATGTGCTTGGTCATGCCTCTGCGTCTTGCGCTGGAACGCGCGCCAAGGCAAGCCTATCAAGAACAGGTGAAGCGATGAAAATTCTTCTTAATGGCGAAGCGCTGGAATTGCCGGGCGGCACCACGCTTGCGCAGCTGGTCACTTCGATCGCAGATGACCCGCGCGGTATCGCGATAGAGCGCAATCTGGAAATCGTTCCGAAATCGCGGCACGGCGAAACCGTGCTTGAAGACGGTGACCACCTGGAAGTCGTGCAGTTCGTCGGCGGGGGCTGAAAAGGTCGCCAGGCAACGGCCCGGACCGGGTGTAACCGTTGGCCGCGCCAATTGACGCTCCGCCCGGCGCGCGCCAGATACGCGGCATGACAGATGACACACTCACGATCGCGGGTCGGACATTCAGCTCCCGCCTCATTATCGGCACAGGCAAATACGCCTCTTACGAACAAAATGCCCGCGCAGCGGAGGCCGCCGGCGTTGACATGGTCACCGTTGCACTGCGCCGGGTGAACCTGTCCAACCCGGATGAGCCGCGCCTGACCGATCATGTCAGCCCTGAAAGATACACCTTCCTGCCCAACACCGCAGGCTGTTTCACAGCGCAGGATGCGGTGCGCACACTGCGGCTGGCGCGCGAGGCGGGCGGCTGGGACCTGGTGAAGCTGGAAGTCCTTGCCGACCAGAAAACGCTGTATCCGGACATGGAAGAAACCTTGCGCGGCGCGAAGGAACTGATCGCCGACGGGTTCGAGGTGATGGTCTACTGTTCCGATGACCCGGTCTATGCGCGCAAGCTGGAAGAGGCCGGCTGCTGTGCGATCATGCCGCTCGGCTCGCTTATAGGCTCAGGTCTGGGGATCCAGAACCCGGTGAACATCCGCCTGATCGTGGAGCAGGCGCGCGTGCCGGTGATCGTCGATGCCGGCGTGGGCACCGCCTCGGATGCGGCCATCGCCATGGAGCTTGGCTGCGACGGGGTGCTGATGAACACCGCGATTGCCGAGGCGAGGGATCCTATCCTCATGGCCGGTGCGATGAAACACGCGGTGATCGCCGGACGCCAGGCCTATCTGGCGGGCCGGATGGGCAAGAAACGCTATGCCGATCCCAGTTCGCCACTGGCAGGGCTGATCTGACGCGGGCGGTGTCGCCATCGGCCGATATCGAGGCTTGCCTGGCGACGGCGATGCGCTGGCCGCTGGCTGGCGAGGGCGAACTCCTGCTGGCCGACATGAGCTGCGTGCATGCGCCGACGGAGGAATTGACGAAAGACCTTTCCGCAGGGGATGCCGCGCGTGCCCGGCGCCTGTTGCCCGATGCCAAACGCAGGGCCTTCGCAATCTCCCATCAGCTTGTGGGGGTGCTGCGTGCGGGTCATCAGGCAGGCCGGACGTGTGGCTGGTCGCGCAGTGAAGGCTGGCTCGCATATGCCGCCTGCGGGGCAGAAAGTCTGGGTGTGGACCTTGAGATTGCCCGCCCGCTTGATTTCGCTGCCATGCTGAAGGTGATCTGCAGCGAGGCCGAACGCGACAGGCTTTCCGCACGCGCGCCGATTGACACCAGCGACGGATTCTTCCGGATCTGGACGGCGAAGGAAGCTGTCATGAAAGCCATGGGTGAAGGCTTCCAGGCCGGCGTGCGGAACATAAGCCTGCCTGCCCGCGTGATGGTGCTCGAACCGGGCGAGGCGGCCCGCGTCACGCTGGGTGGCC
Source organism: uncultured Hyphomonadaceae bacterium (assembly GCA_964467505.1). Classification (GTDB taxonomy): domain Bacteria; phylum Pseudomonadota; class Alphaproteobacteria; order Caulobacterales; family Hyphomonadaceae; genus UBA5336. The sequence continues at coordinate 4,632 of CAYXQV010000056.1, forward strand.
GCCGCTTTCGCCTGACAACGCAATCGTATGGCAGGGCGCGGATGAGTGTCGCGATTGGAGAGTGATCAGACGATGCGCAGTGACAGGCCACTCGCAGCATAGATCTTGAGCCCGTCGCACCACAGGCTGCCATTTGCCGTGACGGTGCGCGTGCCGGCATCGTCGCTGATCGCGGTAATCTCGATCAGTGTCTTGACTTCGCGGTTTCGCGGCGAGACCTGGCCGCGATAGGTCCAGCTGACGGGCATACCGGTGGCCAGCGTCTGTAGGTGGGCCGTTGCGGGCGACACGACAAGCCCTTTCAGCGCGATCGCACGCGCCATCAGCTGGATAAGCGCGTCGAGCCCGAGTGAGCCTGGCTGCACCGGATCGCGGAAGAAATGCGCCTTGAAATACCAGGCATAAGGATCGATTGCCTGATGCCCGCGAATGAGGCCAAGACCGGCTGTTCCGCCATCCGGGTCGAAATGGTCGACGCCGTCCAGCATGTCCATGTCGCCGGTTGCCAGCCGTCCCCCCGGACCGTCAGCCGGCACGTCCATACCCGCCAGCGCCATATGGGCTCTCTCCCCGGCGGTCATTTTCAACCCGACCTGGCGGGCCAGCGACGCCTTGTCGAAAAAGCCGAAACTCGTCGTCAGGTCCATCACGGGGGTGCCGTCAGAAAGGACCCCTGACACGTCGAAGAAGACCAGCGTGGTCGGCCCGGCGCGCGAGAAGCGTGTCATTGTGGTGGTTACCTGCAATGAGCCATCGCCCGGCCCAATCTCGCGGTGGACCGTCCCCTCGCCATCCAGGTTGCGGAAGGACTTGCCACCATCAAGCGCGAAGCCGCCATGGCAGGCCAGCCAGCCGCACGGTTGCAGCATGGCTTCCAGCAACAGCGAAAATGGCATCGCGCCATTGCGATAATCGCGAAAATAGAAGGCGTCTTCAGGGATGTCGAATTCGGCCACCGCGACGGCGCCTTCCTGCGGGGCATTCGCCCGTGTCGAGACCGATCTGACGCGCGATACCATGTGGAAGGGCGCGCGCGGCAGTCGCGGAATGAAGCTCCAATCGTCGAAACGGCTGTAGAGGTCTGCAAACCCGTCTGAAGGCCGCCCATCGGCGCAGGCCTGCAGGGCGTATGCATCGCCGCGCGATTCGGCTTGCGGGCCGATCCATTCCGGCTTTGCGGGCTCGGGGGCGGTGGGCCACTTGCGCACCAGCCGGACGCCGAAACGCGGGCAGAAGAACACCTTCCGCCCCCCGGAGCTTGCCAGCAATGCGGCGTGGATCTCCGGCGTGTCGCCGTCGATCACCTCATCGATGAAGACCTCATATGTCACGTCATGATCTGCATCGGGGATCACCTGCCCACGGCAGATGAATTTGGACATCTGGCCTGCGACCGGCTCGAACACAAAGCCATCGCGCTCCACTGTCAGGCCGAGTGCAGCGGCATGAAATTCAAGCGCCTGGACAGCGGCTTCCGCCATCAGCGTGCCGGGCATGCAGGGATCATTGTGGAAATGGCCGTCATAGAACCAGGCATCGGTGGGCACATGGGCGCGCGCTTTCAGATAGCCCCGCCCCCACGGCCCGCCTTCCGGCTCGAATACCGGCACGTCATCGAACAGGGCGAGTGCGCCGCTGGCCAGCTGCACGGGGCGTGACTGCGCGGCTGCCGGCTCGAAGCCTTCCCCGAAACAGGCCAGTGCATCGCCTGCGCGCAGGGCCGCGACGTCCTGGCTGGAAAAACTGCGTTTGCGCGAGGCGGCCGAGAGGTCGAACCGGGCAGGGTCTGCAGTTGGCGGTGAAGCTTGCGCTGCGTCCCATTGCAAGCCCCTGCCGGCGGCGAGTTCGTCGTCAGTGAAGAAACCCGCCTGTCCGTTGCGAACCGAAAACAGCGGCCGGTGCCCGGCGAAACAGTCATACTGGAAGAAGAACATCCGCACGCCTGAAAGGCTTGCATGCCCGGTGATCTCGATCTGGTAGCGCAGCGTCTCGCCAGCCTCCGGCAGGCCGCCGCCATGGAAGCTGATCTCGCAACCAAGCAGGCGATAGACGCGCTCATCGACATTGCGGAAATCCGCGCCCATCCAGGAAATCAGCGACAGGTCGGCCTGGCCCGCTTCGATCAGTGGTCCGGGGCGCACACGCTCGCCCTGCATGTACCAGGCACCATCGCGCAGATGTGTCTTTGTCCAGATCACACCCTTGCCATCGACGCCCGGCTCGGCTGCGATGCCGTCAATTTCATCGACCAGAAGAAGCGGCGGCGTGGGCAGGCGCACCTGCCGGACATAACCGTCCTGACGTGTGAAAAGCGGGCCGAAAAGCTGCGAAATTTCACCGTCACCGGCGCGTTCAAGCTGGCGGCGCGTGAAATGCGGGCCTGTTGGTGTGCGAACGGGCAGCGGGCGCGTTCCCGAAGATTCGGAGATGATCGCGGGCGGGTCGGCGCGCGCCCTGAGCGCATCGGGCAATTCAGGCAGCCGATACCTCGCAGCTATGTCGAGCGTGCCGGCGGGTTTGAGCTGCCAGCCATTCGCCCGCGCGCTGTCGAGCGCGCCGGCAACCGGTTCCATCGCCACGCCGCGTCCATCGGCATACAGCCTCGCCGCAAGCTCGGCAATCTGGGCAAGATCAGACACCTCGACCCGGTCACAGGCGACCGCAAGATGCTCGCGTGTGCCGAGCGTTTTCGAAATCCCTTCTGTGAGCGAATCGCGCGGGCCGATTTCCACGAAGGTGCGCACGCCATCCTCATAGGCCTGCAAGACGGTGGGCGGAAAATCGATCGTGGCGGTGGCCTGGCGCGTCAGCATGTCGGCGACCGTTTCGGTGTCGGGCTCATAGGCTGCGTGAATGGCATTGGCATAGAGGCGTACCGGCGCCTTTCGGACTGTCGGACGGGTGTGCAGGCGACGCCATGTCTCGCCATAGGGGGCCATGGCCCTGGCATGCACGACAAGGTGCTGGTGCATGGCGATGCCAGCACCCTTGCCCAGTGCCTCGGCCACCGCGCGGCAAGCCTGCGGCGGCCCGCCAATCACACAGTCCTCAGGCGAATAGATGATCGTTATCTCGACACGCGGATGGGCTGCGATTGCAGCGCGGACATCGTCAAGCGGCGCATAGATCCGCCAGTTTGCCCATTCGACCGGCCCGTTCTCACTCCAGGCGATGCGCGCGGTCTCGAAGTCGCCACCAATATGCCGCTCATAGGTCTCGGCCGCCGCGAACTGGCTGAGCATTTCACCCGGCTGGTCCCAGAACCCGAATGCAATCAGCGCATTGGTCTCACCCAGTGACAGGCCAAGAACGGCGCCTGGTTCCAGTCCGAGAATTTCGCGCAGGAGCAGCGTCTGCGCCTGGCTGACAAGCGTAACCGCGCACAGTTGCTCATACGGACCGAGCGTCTGGCTCGCCAGCAGGGGGGCGAGCTTCAGCGCGTCGGGAAACCGCTCACCGACACGCCGGGCAAGGGCCGGAAAGCCCGTCAGCAGCCCGCGGCCCATGCGCGGATAGGCAGCCGCCGAACCGGTGTAAACAAAGGCGAGTTCGCCGTTCGCCTCGCCCTCGCTGAAATACACGCCGTCGCCTGACGGCGCATTCCCGTCGCGAAGAGACGCAGCGGCAGCGGCCATTGCCTGATCGCGCGCAGCCTCGCCGGGGGCGGTGATCGCGATGCGGCAATTGCCTTCACCGCGCGCTTCGCCGGACTCGATCCGGCGCGCCAGTGCCTGCCTGTTCTCGGCGCTCGCCCAGTAGAGATGCGGCGGTGGGCGCAGCGGATCGGGGCTTGGCCGTGGAAGTTCACCCGGCAAATTCAGCTCGCGCGCCGGTTTTGGTGCACCGAGCCGCGGATAGACGCCCTGACCATCACTGGTGAGCCCGCGCGCTGCAAGCTGCGCCCCGAGAGCAAGGCGCGCCAGTCCGTCGGCAATCGGGGCCTGTCCATAGATGCGTGATAGGAGAGCGCCGCACGGCGTGTCCTCGATCGGCCCGCGCGCGACCTCGCCAAATATCGGCTCGCCGGCCGTCTCGGCATCGCTTCGCCGCTTGAGCACCAGCACCGCGCTGAGATCGGCGGGCGTGTTGGTAATGCCTGTCTTTGCCAGCGCATGTGCACGAACCGGTTCGCTGGCGAAATCCGATGCGCCGACCAGTACGAGGTCCGCCTCACCGCTTTCAAGCGCCTCGATGGCCAGGTCAAGCACGGCCTGGGAAGAATTTTCTTCTGCCGAGACCGTGTAGCCGAAACCCCTGAAATCGAGCGCATTGTTCAGTCGGTTGGCCGGTATGTTCGGCATCGCGCCGAGGACATGGGCTGGCGAAATTGGCGGCGCGATCCCTGCACGTGCGGCCTCCACCTGGCGATCGTCAGCGGGCAGGGCGAGCCGGGCGGCCAGCCGCTCCTGCAGGACCATGCGCGTCGAATCAGCTGCGCAGCCCATGGCCACCAGCACGCAGGCGCGCTCCGGCGCGACGCTGGCGACACCCGTCATCGCTGCCTCACCCAGCGAAAGCATGGCGAGTTGGACAGGCTCGGTTCGCTCAAGATCAGCCGGCGGGGTGCGCGCAAATCGCGGATTTACGTTCAGCGAGGTGCATTCTCCCATGCGCCGGGCCGGCGGGCTCATCAGGCGGCGCACCACCTTGTCGCACGAGAGGTCATCTCCCGCCATCATGGCAAGCCCGCAAATCACGATCGGGTCGGTGCGGTCTGTTGGCGGCGTCGCTTGCGCGCTGATTGGCAAGCCACGCGGCGAGGGTGCTTCCAGCACCATATGCGCATTGTTGCCGCCAAAGCCGAAATTGCTGATCGCGGCGCGGCGCGGCCCGTCGCCCGGCCAGCTTTCGGGCGCGTTCTGCAGGTGCAAACAGGTCGCGTCGAGGCCGGGATGGCGGTGTCCCTCGATCCGTGTCGGGGGCAGGAGGCCATGTTCGAACCCGCCGATCATCTTGAGCAGGCTGGCCAGCCCTGCCGCAGTGATCAGGTGGCCGGTATTCGATTTGAGCGACCCGATCGGCAGGCCCTCATGGCCGGCAAATGTGCGGGCCGAAGAGGCGATTTCGACGCCGTCGCCTATGGCCGTGCCCGTGGCATGGCATTCAAGACAGTCGATCTGCGCAGGCGCAATCTCGCAGGCGGCATAGGCGCGGGCCATGGCCTCGACCTGGCCATCCTCGTCAGGCGCAACAAAGCCGCGCCGGCGTCCGTCATTCGACAGCCCGATTGCGCGAATATGGGCAAACACTGTCTCGCCGGGTTCGACATCGCGCGAGCGCTTCAGGACAATGGCCGCCGCCCCTTCAGCCGGGACAAGGCCGTCAGCGCCGTCCATGAAGGGCCGCGAGCGCCCTGTTGCGCTAAGTGCCTGAAGCGCAGCAAAGCCGCGATGGAGGTTGAGATTGTCAGTGGCGTTCACCGCGCCCACCAGCGCAAGGTCAAGCTCGCCCGATTGCAGTTTCCGGCAAGCGATCGCCATCGCATAAAGTGAGGATGCACAGGCCGCATCGAGTGCCAGCGCGGTGCCTCTTGCCCCGAGATCGCGGGCAATGAGCTGCGCCGGCAGGCCCGAATTGAAAGCGTTCAGCGGATCGATTTCGCTCTCGCCATCCAGCCAGATATCGCCGCTATAGTCGGATTTCAGCCGGCTGGGATAAGACAGGTTGGCAAGGATCACGCCGAACCGGTCGGCCTGCGCACGCGGATTTCCGGCCTCTTCCATCGCCTCGCGCGCCGCATGAAGCGGCCAGCGCACGACCGGGTCAAGGCGCATCGGATCGATATCTCCAAGCTGGTGGCGCGCCGGGTCGAAAACCGTGTCGAAGCCGGTGACATAGCCGCCCATGAGCTGTCCGGCGCGTTCCTCCTGCGCGGTCAGCCCCCATTTCAGGGGCGGTGTGGGCGTCAGCAGGCTGCGGCCCTGCGTCACGGCCTCCCACAGCGCTTGCGGTGTCAGGCAGCCGGGCAGCACGCAGCCGCGCCCGACAATGGCGACAGGTTCGAACGAATTGCTCATGCCTTCCAGGGCTCGCCGATCACAAGCTCGACATCGTCACGCCTGCCGCAAAGGAGCTGCTCTGCAAACACCGCGGCGCCTGCCTTGCGCGCGATCAGCGGGACGCCAAGCGATTCGAAATGGCTGGCATGCGCGGGTGTCACCATGCCGCCATCCCAGGGGCCCCAGTTGAAGCTCTTGATGCGCACCTGCGCCATGTCGGCCTTCAGTTTGTGTGCAACCCTGTTGAGCACCTCATTGGCAACGGCGTAGTCGGCCTGGCCGGGATTGCCGAACTGGGCGGCCGCCGACGAAAACAGCGCGATATGGGTCAGGCGGCGCGGTTCGACTGCGCCGAGAAGCGCCTGCAGCCCGCCGACCTTCGTGGTGTAGACTTTCTCGAAATCCTCGCGCGTCTTGTCGGTGATCCAGCGGTCGGCGAGAACGCCTGCGCCATGGATGATTCCAGTCACCTGTCCGAACCGTGCTTCGACTTCGCCAACGGCGCCTGCGACCGCTTCGCCATTGGCGATATCGCACGGATAATAGGCTGCCACGCCGCCTGCGGCCTC
>CAYXQV010000056.1:11299-12621 GCA_964467505.1 uncultured Hyphomonadaceae bacterium
CCGCTGGAGAGAATGTCGCCCGGCGGCGGCGCAGGCTGATAGGCCGGGGTGAGCGGGCCACGCGCCGGGTCCATGCCGACATCGTCGATCCCGCAAGCCAGCCCCGATACAACACCCTGACCGATTTCATCCGGCGTGAGTTGCGAGGCGGCGATATCGACCAGTCTTATCCTTGTCTCCGGCCATTCGCGACGGGCCGTGCGCGCAAAGCCGGCCACACCGGCCCGCCATCCACCATCCGCGCCATAGCGAAAGCAGCCGCCTGCATCCTGCAGGATAACGAGCTCACGCGCGCCCGCCGCACGCGCGTTGCGCGCATCCTCGAAGACTTTCCAATAGAGGTCTTGCGCTTCGCCCTCACCCAGCCCGGCTGCGATGACAGCGCTTGGCGCGCCATCTGCGTCGCGGCGGACTTCTGCACTTACCCCCGCTCCCGCAAGCGCGCCGGCAATTGCCGTGCCCAGCGTCTTGTCGGGTGCAAGGATTGCCACGGGCGACGCCGGAAGGGCGCGACCTGTCCCATCACTCCTGACAGGCTGCGTGTCGGCTAGATGAACCTCCAGCGCGCGAACGGATGGCGCCGGTATGTCGGGGCGAGGCGTAACGGCCTCGGATGCATCGCCCCTTAGTGAAAAAAACCAGCGATTTGCCCGATCGTGCGCAGCTCTGCGAGCTGTTCGGGTTCAATCTCGGGAAGCTCCGGATGGGCCTCGCGCAGGGCAGAGAGGATCTCCACCTGCTTGATGGAATCAATGCCAAGCTCGCCTTCAAGGTCCATGTCATCTTCGAGCATTTCAGCCGGGTAACCGGTTTTCTCCGCGATCAGTGCGCGCACGGTATCGACATTCACTGCGATGCCATCTGCCGGCGTCGCGGTGGCTTGTGGCGTAAACGACGCTGCTGGGGCCGGAGCGGGAGCCGGCGTCCCGGCCGCTGCAGCAGCTGCGCCATTGGCGAGCGCACTGTCACCGCCAATGAAGTCGGCCACCAGCCGGATTGTGCGCAGCTCTGCCAGGCGTTCGGGTTCGACCTCGGGAAAATCCGGATGGGCTTCTCTCAGCGCAGAAATGATTTCGACCTGCTTGATCGAATCAACACCCAGTTCGCCTTCGAGGTCCATGTCGGCATCAAGCATTTCGACCGGGTATCCGGTCTTCTCGGCAACAAGTTGCGTGACCAGTGAAATCATGTCCTGCCCGGCAAGCGGTACTGCGGGCTGTGGGGCTGGTGCCGGCGGGGTTGCCGCGACGGGAGCGGGCGCGGGCGCAGGAACCGCGTCGACATGACCGGCAGCGCCATTCATTGCCGGCGCGCGCGCCGGT